>JAFDAR010000019.1 GCA_019313735.1 Deltaproteobacteria bacterium
GATCTGCGGCCCAAAGGTCTTTAACTTTGCGGCAGATATTACACCGGATTCACTCAGCGATTCGATGGTTTGGCCATTTCCTTTTGACAGATTCATGATGTTTCTGTCGGAGAGTACAAGAAAGACGGCGATATTAGTCCTCTTTGCCGTTTCAAACCGCCAGCGGTAGAGATTTTTCAGGCGACACCTCTGAAATCTCTCCAGGCCGTCATACCCTTCAATCCTGGAGAACCCTCCAGGATGAAAGGTTTTTTCACTCCATCTCACATTAGCCATCCTGTGGAAGATCGCTTCAGCCTCCTCCTCCAGCTTGTTGCGTGTCAGGCCTTCTTTGAGATGGGAATACAGGTCTGACAGGTAGAGGGTATCAAGCGCCGCGTAATTCAGCTGTTTGTCTGTAAGGGGCCGTATATCCCATCTCGATCGTTGGATTTTCTTTGGCTTTTCCAGATCCACCCCAAGACACTCACTGACGATTGACGCAAGAGAAAGGGGTGTGATACCCAGAATGGAAGCTGCCCTGTAGGTGTCAAAGATGTTCCTGAACCTGAAGCCGTAGTCTCGATTCAGCAGGCGTATATCATTGTCGCACGCGTGGATGATCTTAACGATTGAGGGATTTATGAAGGCATCCCCCAGAAAAGAGATATCCACATCCAGAAGCGGATCAAAGATATATGCGCGAGATTCCGTGCATATCTGTATCAGACAGAGCTTCTCCCGGAAGTATCTGAAGGAATCGTATTCGGTATCTATTCCTACATACCGCGCGTTTAGTATGTCGCCTTGTGCCGTTTCAAGCTTTTGCGGATTGTCCACAAATATCCAGTTGATGTCCAAAATATAATCCTTACCCGATCTTGTGTGCCCTGTTCCAAGTGTAACTTCCGGCAAAGAGCAGCATCGCCGAAAGGGGTATGGTGCATAGAAGCAGGGCGCTGTGGCCTGAGAGTTTCATAAAGAGTCCCGACACGCCTCCTCCCGCAATGGCGATCATCGCTCCCGCGGCATTCAGGCCGAACCTTTCTGCGTGAAATCCGAACAGGATCGGGATGACAAGGCCCGCCGAATAAATGGTGTAGGCTAGCAGGAGAGAGGCGATTATGCCTTGCATCCTCAGCGCGATCACGAGAGAAACAATTCCTGTGACGATCACGCATATTCTGGATATTCCGAGTAGATTTTTTTCATCAATCTTGAACAGAGGGCTTAGTATATCCGAGGCAATGATAGTGCTTGTCGTGAGCAGGCATGTGTCTGCCGAGGACATTACCGCCGCCAGGAGGGCAATTATTACGAGGCCGTTCAGACCTGTCGGGATTGTGCTCATAACAAGCGCGGGCAATGCGCTCTCCGGCTGGATCTCCGGCAGGAGTACCCGCGCTGCAATCCCCGCGAATGTTATAAGAAAGGCTGTGGGGATCATAACAGCCGCGGCCAGCACAAGAGACCTTCTGGCAACTTTGGGATCTTTGGAGCAGAAGATTCTGGAGTATATATCCGGGCCGACAAGGTACGTCGAGCCAACGAAAAAGAGAAACGTCAGGAGATCGACCCATCCGAAATCGGGAGACGTTGGGAATGAAAAGTACGAGGGGGAAAGATTCTCTGTCATTCCCGACAACCCGCCCGCGGCAGATACACCTGCAATTGCGCAGACAATAACGCCCGCGATGATAAATGCTGATTGTATGAGATCTGTACGCAGGATGGAATACTGGCCGCCGAGAAGGGTGTAAATGATAAAAACAGATCCGGCAATGATCATCAGCAGGACGGATTGCCCCGGCCATAACACCGACAGTATCTTGCCTGCCGCAATGATCTGCGCTGCGATTATTCCCAGCCACGCGGCGGCTATCAGAACAGAGGCGATAATCCTTACCGTATTCCCTCCGTACTGCTTCCTGAGGATTTCGGGAAGGGTGTATGCCTCATAGTTTCTAACCCGTTCGGCGAACCATACAGAAAGTAATAACAGGCCTATTGCCCCTACGAGCATCCACCATGCCCCCACAAGGCCCTTTGAATAACCCAGGCCGGCAATGCCGATGGTGCTCGAACCCCCTATTATGGTGGCCAGCAATGAACCTGTTACTGCCGGAGTATTGGCCTCCCTGTCCGCGACAAAATAACTCGAGGCGCCCCTGATCCTCTTCATGCTCAGGATACCTATAAGTATCATCCCCAGAAGAAAGGTCCCTGCTATGATATAGTTCATCTGTTTCTCTTCCGCGGGTAAATACACCCAAATTGCTGCGCACTGATATCATATTTTTCCGGCGCGCACAATCACATGCCCGACGGGCAGGTTCGTTTGAAACCGATGGTCTCACGCAAAGGGGGCGCAAAGTTTTTTTGTTGTGGTCAATCAGGGCAGATCTGGTGTAAGATCTGTTATTAATTTTGGAAAGGCTCAGGGGTTCAAGGGGTCGAGTGAACTGCTAAAAATTGCAAAGACAGCGCTCGTCATTTGTTGAATAATCGGGGACAGGTTTAAACCTGTCCCCACTGGTACAAACAGTTAGATTTTTTTGACGCCGGTCACTACCAGCATCTTTTTCCCAAAATGCTTGGATTCGCTGCGAAAAGACTTTTTACGAGAGCGTCAAGATTGCTTCTCTCATTTACTCACCGAGGTTTGATGCACTCGTAAAAAGTCAAAATTAGACGGCAAAGTAAAAAGCTTCAAATTGAAGCTCCCCGCAACAAGTTGCGGGGAATGAGCTCGCTGTTCAATTCAAGGCGCGCAAATCCTGAGGAATGAGGCGTACTTATGGTACGCCGTAGTGACGAAGGATGCAGCGGAACGCAGAAGTTGGACTTTTTACGAAGCCGTCAGGTTTGAATTCAGTGTAATCTGTAAAATCTGTGGATTAAGAATATAAGGGATCAATCTGATCCCCAGAGGTACAATAACAAATGAATATTTCACAACTCTTGAAAGAGACAGTGTCCAGGTTTGGCGCTGAAGGATTGTCCACACCCGGACTGGACGCGGAAGTTTTGCTTGCATTCTCTATTGATAAAGAGCGTCATTTCCTCTACGCGCATCCCGCGAAAGAGATTTCCGGAGTGGAGTTGGAGAGATTCCGCTCACTGGTCGCGAGGAGAATGAAAGGGGAACCGGTTGCCTATATCACCGGAAGAAAGGAGTTCTGGTCGCTGGGTTTTGAGGTCACTCCGGATGTGCTGATACCGAGACCGGACACAGAGATCCTGATCGAGGAGATCCTGAAGCTCTCAGGACAGGAAAGAGAGAGAAAAATCAGGATATTGGAGATCGGCACCGGAAGCGGGGCAATCAGTATCGCGCTTGCGTCCGAACTGAGAAATGCCTCCATTACAGCCACGGATTTTTCCCCGAAGGCTCTTACTGTTGCCATGAGAAACGCCGTGAACAATAAGGTGGGGGAGAAAATTTTATTCTTATGTGGGGATATGTTCGAGTCCGTTGAGGGAAAATTTGATATAATCGTTTCAAATCCCCCATATATCTCTGAGGGTGAATTCAGATTGCTCGCCCTGGAGGTCAGGGAGTATGAACCTCACCGGGCGCTTGTCGCCGGCCCGGAGGGCACGGAGTTTCACCGGAAACTCGCGCGTGATGGGGAGCGATTTCTGGAGAAGGGCGGCCGGCTTGTCATGGAAATGGGGGCGGGTCAGAGGTTTGCCCTCGATAAAATGCTGAAAGAGAAAGATTACTGTGATATTGTCTTTTACCGCGATTATGCTGGGATAGAGCGAGTCGTTCTCGCTAAAAAGAGGAGATGACAAGTTGGATAAAATTATCATACATGGTGGGAAAAGACTTGAAGGCGATGTCCGTATAAGCGGCTCCAAGAACGCCGCTCTTCCTGTTATAGTGTCTTCGCTCCTGACAGATGGGTGGAATATCATCCATAACGTCCCTGATCTTGCGGATATCAGAACGATAAAGAGGCTTCTGTCCGGTTTTGGGGCCGAGGTTGAAGGGGGTAAGACGCTCAGGGTCAATGCGGGTGGAATCACAAGTTGCGAGGCCCCCTATGATCTTGTCAGGACGATGAGGGCCTCGATTCTTGTTCTCGGACCGCTCGTGGCAAGGATGGGTAGGGCGCGAGTTTCTCTTCCGGGTGGATGCGCCATAGGCGCCAGACCTGTAAACCTGCACCTGAAGGCCCTGCAGGCTATGGGGGCGGAGATAGACCTTCGCGATGGATATGTGGAGGCCCGTGCCTCCAGACTAAAGGGGGCCAAGATATATTTTGATATATCAACGGTGACAGGCACGGAGAACATCATGATGGCCGCCTCGCTGGCTGAGGGAACAACGATCCTTGAAAATGCGGCCAGGGAGCCGGAAGTCGTAAATCTTGCCGACGTGCTGAAAGGCATGGGAGCAAAGATCAGGGGCGCGGGGACTGAGGTAATTGAAATCGAGGGGGCAAAGACCCTCCGGCCGGTTGAAGCGGGAATAATTCCCGACAGGATTGAAGCGGGGACATATATGATAGCGGCGGGGCTTACCGGGGGGGATGTAAATATCCTCGGGTGCCGGCCGGATCACCTTGACGCGGTGACAACCGGATTAAAAGAGACGGGCATGGGGATTATCCCGATAGACGGAGGACTAAGGGTTGTGGGCAGCAGAGATGTAACCAGTGTGGATGTAAAAACCCTTCCCTATCCAGGCTTCCCCACGGATCTTCAGGCGCAGATGATGGTGTTGATGTCCATAGGCGGAGGTGTCAGCGTTATTAAAGAAACCGTGTTTGAAAACAGATTCATGCACGTAAATGAGCTTACAAGAATGGGGGCGGATATAACTGTTGACGGTAACAGCGCCATTGTCAGGGGCGTTTCCGGGCTTCGTGGCGCCCCGGTGATGGCGACGGACCTGAGGGCCTCCGCTTCCCTCATACTTGCCGGTCTGGTGGCCGAAGGCACGACCGGAATCTCCAGAATTTATCACATAGACAGGGGATATGAGCATATCGAAAAAAAGCTTTCTTCGATTGGAGCTGACGTAAGGAGGGTTAAGGGCTGAAGTGAAGGTTATAGGCACAGATGAAAGTTCGTTCGCGGTGGAACTTGATCGCATAAAAAACAGACGGATTTCTGTCCCCAAGGCCGTGGAGGATGTTGTATCCAAAATCCTGGATGACGTGGAGGCAAGGGGAGACGATGCACTGTTTGAGTACACGGAAAGGTTTGACGGCATTCTCCTCAACGCGTGTACTGTCGAGGTTTCTCCAGATGAGATAGAGTCGGCATTTCGTGAAGTCAATGCCGATGATATGGATATTCTCAGGTTCTCTGCCGCAAGAATAGAAGCTTTTCACAGGAAACAGATAGAGGAGTCATGGTCTTATTCAGATGATGAAGGGGTAAAACTCGGGCAGGTATTGCGTCCCCTTGAGCGTGTCGGCATATATGCGCCGGGCGGCCTCGCGACCTACCCCTCCACAGTATTGATGGCCGCGTTACCTGCCAGGATCGCTGGTGTCGGAGAAATCATCCTTGTCACCCCCGCGAGAAATGGGTGCGTGAACCCTGTGATGCTCGTTGCCGCGAGGCTGTCCGGCGTGAACCGTGTATTCAAAATAGGAGGCTCTCAGGCTATAGCCGCTCTTGCCTGTGGCACAAAGTCCGTTCCACGGGTGGATAAAATAGTCGGCCCCGGAAATATCTACGTGGCCACCGCAAAGAGAATGGTGTATGGGAAAACGGGGATAGACATGATAGCGGGTCCCAGTGAGATAGTTATCATCTCGGATGGTATGGCAGAGCCGGAAGTGGTTGCCGCCGATCTCCTGTCTCAAGCCGAGCATGACCCGATGGCCAGCGCCATTCTCCTTACACCGGACGGAGAATTTGCCGGCAGAGTTGCCGCCGAAGCTGAAATACAGGCAAAAGAACTTGAGAGTACGGTGGCCACGGAGGCGCTGGAAAATTATGGCGCGGCGATTATAACCGCGGATATGGATGAGGCGATAGATATCGCGAACAGCCTCGCGCCGGAACACCTTGAACTGGCAGTGGAAAGAGCTGAAGATCTCCTGGACAGGATAACTAACGCGGGGGCGGTATTCCTCGGGCACAGCACCCCGGAAGTCCTGGGGGATTATATCGCGGGCCCGAATCACATACTCCCCACCGGGGGGACGGCGAGATTTTCTTCGCCCCTCGGGGTCTACGATTTTATCAAAAGAATGAACATAATATCCTTTTCCGACAAAGCACTCGAGAAACACGGGTCAAAGGCTGCCAGATTTGCAGATATTGAAGGCCTTGAAGCACACAAAAGATCAATCATGATAAGACTCAGTCGCGGAAAGGCAAATAAGCCAAAAAATTCTTGACAAAAAGTGCATGGTCGCCTAAAGGTCTGCGCAGGAATTATTGAGCGGGCGTAATTCAGGGGTAGAATGTCAGCTTCCCAAGCTGAATGTCGTGGGTTCGAATCCCATCGCCCGCTCCAATTTTTTTGGTTGCAAAAGAGTTCTTGCTGTGTTATCAGCACTTCCGAAGTGGGCTTTGCCCGCTTTTTTTATTTTTTTCGGTGCAGAATGGATCCTTCGAGTCGATTATATCGCAAAAAGATAATAGAGCTGGTTGAACCGGTCCTCAATTCCGGGGAAATGGAACTCGTCGATGTCGAATGCCTCAAGGGGGAAAACCGTTGGATGGTCAAGATTTATATAGACAAAGAGGGGGGAGTGGATCTCGATGATTGCGCCATGATAAGTGGTGAGATTGGTGATCTTCTCGATGTAAATGAGACTCCTCCCGGTTCTTACTCTCTTGAAATATCATCACCGGGGCTTGACCGTCCCCTTGCGCGGGACAAAGATTTTATAAGGTATGCGGGACACGAAGTCAGAATTCGCGTTGCCGAAAGGATAGAGGGGAAAAAGAATTTCAGGGGCAGACTGGTGGAGTTTATTGATAAAGAAGAAGAAAAAATCGTTGTTATAAATGTAGAGGGGGAGGTTTATAACATACCGCGCAGTATGATAGTAAAGGCAAATCTTCAATACGAATTTTGATGCACTCGTAAAAAGCGAAACGCAGTCCCGATGAATCGGGATTTAAGAAGCCGTCAATTTTAGCTCGGAGGGTCAGTAGCATGTTGCCAGATCTCAAACGTCTCATCGAACAGATGGGTAAGGAAAAGGGCATAGATAGTGAAATAATAATAGACGCGCTGGAAACGGCTGTTTTAACCGCTGCAAGGAAGAAACTGGGGTTGGACCTGGACCTTGAAGTGGCTTACAATGAGGAAGCGGGGGAAATAGAGACTTTCCTGTTTAAGACGGTGGTGGAACATGTCCTGAGTCCCGACTCGCAGATATCCCTGGAAGAGGCGCGTGAAACCATGGATGAAGACGCGGAACCGGGAGACAGCCTCGGAGTAAAGATAGAGACTGATACCTTTGGCAGAATAGCCGTTCAGACAGCCAAGCAGATTATAATCCAGAAGGTCAAGGATGCCGAGCGCGACAATATTTACGAAGAATACAAAGACAGGAAAGGTGATCTTGTCAATGGTTTTGTGCAAAGATTTGAGGGGGGAAGCATAATCGTAAGTCTCGGCATGTCGGAGGGAGTTATTCCTCCTTCTGAACAGATAAGAAGGGAATCTTTCAGGAGAGGGGAAAGAATAAGGGCATATATATATGACGTAAAAAAGGTTTCCAAAGGTCCCCAGATACTGTTATCCAGAACACACCCCGGTTTTATCAGGACACTCTTTGAAATGGAAGTCCCGGAAATATCAGAGGGTCTGATAGATATTGTCAATATAGCAAGGGAACCGGGAAACAGGACCAAGATTTCTGTAAAATCGGTAGATAAGGACATTGATCCGGTCGGAGCGTGTGTGGGAATGAGAGGATCGAGGGTGCAGGGTGTTGTGCAGGAGCTTCGGGGAGAGAAAATAGATATTGTTCCCTGCTCCGACGATCCTGTGAGATACGTATGCAACGCCCTGTCTCCGGCCAAGGTTGACAGGGTATACATGGATGAAGATACCAGGAGAATGGAGGTTATAGTGCCGGACGACCAGCTTTCTCTGGCTATTGGCAGGGCCGGCCAGAATGTCCGGCTGGCCGCCAGGCTTACCGGCTGGAGGATTGATGTCAAAAATGAGGCCGGTGTGGCAAAAGAGGAAAAAGAAGGATACGCATCTCTCATGAAGATCACCGGAATTGGTGAGCGTACAGCCAATCTTCTCTACGAAGAAGGATATAAGAGTGTTGCGATGGTGGCTTCGGCAGAACCCGAGGCGTTGAGTTCCATAAAGGGAATCAGTCAGAAGAAAGCCCTCATCTGGATTGAAGAAGCAAAGAAAATTATTGATAACGAAGACAGCGAAAATCTGTCTGAAGATATTTAAAAACTGTTCGTATATTATCAACAAGGCAATCGGGAGTTCCAATAATGTCCAAAATAAGAGTCTACGAATTGGCAAAAGAGCTCAGCATAGATAACAAATATCTTATCGCGCGACTGGAGAAACTCGGAATAGCCGTCAAGGCCCATTCCAGTTCTCTCGAAGACAGTGATGCTGAGAGGGTGCGAAGGGAGTTCGCGCTGGGCGAGAAGAATGCAATCGTAGAAAAAAGAGTTAAGAGAACGGTTATCAGAAGGAGAGCAATTCGGCAGCAAGTCCCCGAGATTGAGAAAAATCCTGATGAACTTCAACCTGAGACAGTACTGGAAGAAACGATAAAGGAAACAGAAAAAGAACCGGTGGTGGTTTCAGAGGAAGACGCTCTGGCAGAAGACAGGGCGAGAGAAAAGAAGGATGAGAAAAAAGGAAAAAGGGTCACGCCAATAATAAGACCACGTAAGTCTCTAATAAAAATCGTCCGGGAAGCTCCAAAGAAAGAAATAAAGAAAATACCTCCGAAAGAGGAGGTCTCTCCCATGCGAGGAAAGAAGACGCCGGCACATCAAGAAGTCAAACCCGCGCGCGCGGAGGAGACTAAGAAAGAGGGAAAAGCGCCGACATCTAAACCTTCACATAAAGCAAAAAGGCCTGTTGCCGTACATATAGATAATGAACAACGACGCAAAAAGGTCTTTGTCAAACAACGTTTCGATAAAAGAGAAAAACGATCCAAAAACGGGAAAACAAGGGAAGGACGCAGGAGCTGGAAAGAGGATAGGGCTTCTACTACCCGGATGAAGACGACGGAAATTACAACCCCAAGGGCGATAAAAAGAAGGATAAAAATAGAAGATGCCATAAGAATAAGTGAACTCGCCAGAAAAATGGGGATCAAGGCCGGTGAATTGATCAGCAAGCTTGTCTCGCTGGGGATGATGGTGACGATCAACCAGTCTATAGACATTGATGCAGCGACCCTCGTTGCCGGTGAATTCGGATATCAGGTGGAGGCAGCGGCCGATTATAAAGATATCATGCACAGGGAGGAGCCTCTACCTGAGAATCTCACGCCAAGGGCTCCCGTGGTGACCATCATGGGTCATGTTGATCACGGCAAGACATCGCTTCTGGATGTTATAAGGCAGACAAATGTTATAGAGGGGGAATCGGGCGGCATAACCCAGGCGATAGGGGCGTATCATGCGCGTATCAACGAAAAGGATATTGTGTTTCTGGATACGCCGGGGCATGAGGCCTTCACGGCAATGAGGGCGAGGGGGGCTCAGGTAACCGATATCGTGGTGCTTGTGGTTGCCGCTGACGACGGCGTTATGGATCAGACGGTTGAGGCGATCAATCATTCCAGGGCTGCCGGTGTCCCCATCATCGTTGCGGTCAATAAGATCGACAAACCGAATGCCGACCCGGAAAGGATAAAACAGCAGCTTTCGGAATTCGAGCTTGTGCCAGAGGCGTGGGGGGGGAATACCATCTATGCGGAGGTTTCGGCGAAGCAGAAGACGGGCATAGCGGAGTTGATGGAGATGATCCTTCTCCAGGCCGATATCATGGAGCTTAAGGCCGACCCGGACCGGTTGGCGCGGGGGGTTGTCATTGAAGCAAAACTTGACCGGGGGAGGGGCCCGGTCGCCACGGTCATCGTCCGGGAAGGGACCCTGAGAGAGGGTGATGCCGTTGTTTCCAGGATGGAGTATGGCAGGGTGCGGGCCATGACCGACGACAAGGGGCGCAGGGTTGCGGAGGCGGGGCCTTCCATGCCGGTGGAGGTTGTAGGCTTTTCCAGTGTGCCGCAGGTCGGTATGGACTTTGTCTGTGTTTGGTGAGTATTGGTCGAGAAAAGAACATGAAAAAGAGCTTTCCACAGCTTCAAAGATAACCCTTGAGCAACTGTATGAGAGAATCAAGGCGGGGGCCAAGGAACTGAATGTCATTATTAAGGCCGATGTTCAGGGATCGGTGGAGGCCCTTTCGGAGGCCCTTCTGAAACTCAGCACTGACGATGTCAAGCTGAAACTGATCCACAATTCCGAGGGCGCGATCACCGAGACGGATGTTATGCTGGCATCGGCCTCCGATGCGATCATCATAGGGTTCAAGGTCAGGCCTGGCGCCAGGGTTTCGGAAATTATCGAAAAGGAAGGCGTTGACGTAAAGCTTTACGACGTCATATATGATGCCATTTCTGATGTAAGAAATGCCATGGAAGGGTTGCTTGAACCCATTTATGAAGAGGTTGTTCAGGGACGGGCGGAAGTTCTCCAAGTGTTCAAGGTGTCAAAAATCGGCACTATTGCGGGAACCCGCGTGACCGATGGTAAAATGACCCGAAATGATGCCAGGGAGGTACTCTCCGGTTTCGAATGCGGTATCGGGATAGAAAACTTTAATGATATTAAAGAAGGAGATATCATAGAAACTTATACAAAAGAAGAAATAGCCAGGAAGTTGTAGGGGGCAAGGATTGAGGGCTGTTGCCGGTTACCGGTTACCGGCCTTTTCAACTGTGAGCTGTCTTTAACCGTGAACTGTAAACCGTTTTTAGAGATGGATCAGATGAGTTTCAAGAGAGCTGATAAGGTTGCAGATCTCATAAGGACCGAGGTTTCAGATATCCTGTTGAGACGGATAAATGATCCGCAGGTAAGGGAAATAACCGTCACCGGCGTTAAAGTAACGGATGACCTCCGCCACGCAAAAGTCTTTTTTGTCCGGACGAGAGAGGGCATCTGCAGCGACGAGACAATGGAGGGCCTGCAGAGGGCTACCGGTTTTATAAGAAGGGAATTGGGAAAAAGGTTGCGGCTTCGCTATGTTCCTGAAATAAAGTTTATATTTGATGAATCATTCGAATATGGAGATCGTATTGACAGATTGTTGGCGGAAATAAAGAAAAATGTTTGATAGAGTTATTGAAGTTATAAATTCCTGCTCCACCTTTCTCATAACCTCCCATGCAAGGCCGGATGGGGATGCCCTGGGGTCTGAGCTGGCCATGTATCATGTGTTGCGTGGCATGGGAAAGGATGTCGTTATTTATAACCAGGACGAGACACCAGCCGTGTATGAATTCCTCCCCGGTTCGCAGAATATTATACATTCACTGGATTCTGTAAATGGGGTTGATGCGGTTTTCGTTCTGGATTGCAGTGATATTGAAAGGGTCGGGGATAAAAAGGACAGGATAGGTTCTATAAAAAAGATTGTTAATATTGATCACCATGTCTCCGTCGGCACATTTTCGGAAATATTGCTGGTGGATTCCACTGCAAGTTCCACGGGAGAGATAATCCACCGTCTTCTGAAGAAGATGGGGGTTGTGATAAACGGAGACATTGCCACGAATATATATACTGCTATCCTGACAGATACCGGTAGCTTCCGCTATTCCAACACCGGAAGCGACACATTCAGGACGGCGGCTGATCTGGTGGACAAAGGAGCGAACTGCCGATACATAGCGGAGAAGATTTATGAGACCAGACCCGCGATTCAGGTCCGGCTGATGGGAAAGGCCTTGGATACCCTGGAGTTTTATGAAGGTAAAAAGGTGGGTTCCATTTATGTCACGCAGGAGATGCTTCGCAGGGAAGGGGCGTTGCCGGAATACACAGAAGGCTTTGTGGATATAGTCCGCTCAATACAGGGCGTTGAAATTGCCGTATGTTATTATGAAGTTTCCAGAAACCGGTTTAAAATAAGCCTGCGATCAAAGGGAAAAGTGAATGTGGAAAAAATTGCGGGCAAATTGGGAGGGGGAGGACATGTGAATGCCTCCGCCTGCAGGGTTGAAGGGAGCATTAAAGCAGTCAAGGGAAAAGTGCTCGGCGCTATAAGAGCGGTGTATAGCACTTTATAAAAAGGAATTGTAACTACTCACGTAGTCAGGCTGTCCCGACAAGTCGGGATTTGTAACCTAAGCGCCTTCAGCCTACAGTTTAAACAACCTGAGCAGTTACAGGAGATTTAGCGAGATGGAGCTGAGTCCCGAGGTTCCTGTCAAATTTTTAAAGATATGAAGTTTGACAAACTCGTGTATCAAGTTTGTGATATTGTGATATGAATGGAGTGCTGATCATTGACAAACCGTCCGGCAGGACATCGCATAATGTTGTCCGCGATGTCAGGAAATTGTTAGGGGCGAAAAAAGTCGGACACGCGGGAACGCTTGATCCACTGGCAACAGGAGTCCTTACCCTTTGTGTAAATGAAGCGACCAAGCTTGCGCAGTTCTTTTCAAATGATGATAAGGACTATCGCGCCACAATGCTTCTGGGCGTCAGGACGGACACCCTCGATATAGAGGGCGAGGTGCTGGAACGCTGTAATCCCCATCTTCAAACAGAAGAGATAAAGGATGTGGTGGAGGGTTTTGTCGGTCGAATAGAACAAAGGGTCCCCAAATATTCTGCCGTCAAGTTCAAGGGCAGGCCTCTCTATAAATGGACAAGGCAGGGGGTTGACATTGAACCTCCCTTGAGAAAGGTTGATTTATATCATATAAACGTGGAAGAGATAGGAATCCCTTATGTGACTTTTACGGTTTCCTGTTCGAAGGGTACCTATATAAGGTCGCTGTGTGCCGATATTGGGGACCGGTTGGGATGCGGCGCGTGCCTGTCAGGCCTCAGACGGACGAGAAGTGGTTGCTTCAGTGAGAAAGATGCCATATCACTTGAAGCCCTCGCTGACGGGGAAAAGGCGGAGATCCTTGAAAGAAGACTTATTCCCATAGCTGACGCGCTACCCGGCATTTGTAATATTGCTGTTGACCAGGACACAGCAGACAGGATAAGAAAAGGATATCAACCTGATTGCGGTGTTTTGAATGGTAAAAATGCTCCTTTGCTGGAGAAGGAAGATCTGGTAAAATTCGCCCTGCAGGATGGCAGGATCATCGCTGTTGCAAAGATGCTTTTTTCTTCGGAGGAAGTTTCCCTGCTGAGTGACGGGAAACAGGCAGCTAAAATTTTAAGGGTCTTTAATTAAGAGAAAAACGAGATAAATATATAAGGGAGGATAACTAATTGTGCTAGATGAAGAACGAAAAAAAGAAATAATAACCGATTTTCAGACTCATGAAGGTGATACAGGGTCTCCGGAAGTCCAGGTTGCTCTTCTGAGCGGAAGGATAGCGTATCTGACGGAGCACTTCAAAATTCACAAGAAGGATCATCATTCCCGGAGAGGACTTTTGAAGCTTGTCGGGCAGAGGAGAAGCATGCTCGATTATCTCAAGAAAAGAGATATAGCGAGATACCGGGAGCTTATTAAGCGTCTTGGCCTGAGAAAATAAAACAAAATAATAATAGAGGAGTAAATATTAATATGAGCGAAACATTTGAAACAACCTTTGCGGGAAGGGATGTGTCTGTAAAAACGAACTATCTCGCAGGGCAGGCGGATGGTTCCGCCGTGGTGACATATGGCGATACAGTTGTTCTTGTAACAGCGGTATCACTTAAATCCAAAAGAGAGGGGCTGGATTTTCTGCCCCTGACGGTAGACTATCAGGAAAAAACCTTTGCCGCGGGGAAGATCCCGGGCGGATTTTTCAAGAGAGAGGGACGCCTCAACGAAAAGGAAATCCTTACCTCGAGAATTATTGACAGGTCCATACGCCCCCTTTTCCCCGAGGGATATGTTCATGAAACCCAGATAGTCGCGACGGTGCTTTCAGTTGATGCTGAAAATGATTCCGACGTCGCGGCCATGCTCGGAACCTCCGTGGCTCTTTGTATGTCAGATATCCCGTTCAAAGGCCCCATCGCGGGGGTGCGAGTGGGAAGGGTGGATAAAGAATTGGTGTGCAACCCCTCGGCCGAGCAGATGGAGGGGAACGATCTGGACATGTTCCTTGTTGGAAGAAAGGTGCCTTCCGCTGATGGAAAGAGAGACTTTGATGTCAATCTCATCATGCTGGAGGGAGGAGCAAGGGAAATCCCTGAAGATGAAATACTCGATGCCATCAGCTTCGGGCTTGAATCAATGAGGCCAGCCATTGAGCTTCAGGACACTATCTGCCAGGCAGTGGGCAAGGCAAAGAGAGCGTTCGAACCGGTTGAGATCAGTGAAGAACTCCGGAAGAGGGTCAGAGATGTTGCCTATGTCGGACTCCGGGATGCCTATCTCGAGGGGAGAAAACTGGAGCGGTATGCACAGAGGGACGAAGTCAAGAAGAAGATGGTGGCGGAGCTGAGCCAGGACGAAGCCGGACTTGACCCCAAGGCCGGGAGTGTCTTTGAAGATCTGGAGCGTGAAATCATCCGCAACATGATCATGGTGGACGGGCGAAGGATAGACGGCAGATCCAGCAGGGATATCAGACCTATTACTTCCGAGACCGGCATTCTTCCGAGGGTGCATGGATCCGGACTGTTCACAAGAGGTGAGACCCAGGCCCTTGTTGCCCTTACGCTGGGGACATCCTCGGATGAACAGAGACTGGATTTCATAGGCGGGGAAGAGATGAGGATGTTTATGCTCCACTACAATTTCCCCCCCTATTCCGTAGGAGAGGCCAGGTTCCTGAGAGGACCCGGAAGAAGAGAGATCGGGCACGGAGCCCTTGCCAGGAGGGCATTGCTTCCACTCCTTCCGTCACATGAAGAATTTCCATATACTATCCGGCTTGTTTCCGAGATATTATCCTCAAATGGCTCATCTTCCATGGCAACTGTATGCGGAGGTTGTCTCGCGCTTATGGATGGCGGCGTTCCGGTCAAAGATACCGTTGCCGGCATCGCGATGGGGCTTTTGAAGGAGGGCGATGAAGTCGTGATCCTTTCGGATATTCTCGGTGATGAGGATCACGCGGGAGATATGGACTTTAAGGTATGTGGCACGAAGAAGGGTATCACCGCTCTGCAGATGGATATAAAAGTTGACAGGCTTGCGGAGGATATACTGAAAGATGCCCTTTATCAGGCCAGAGAGGGCAGAGAGTTCATTGTTGGCAAACTGAATGAAACTATGGCCAGCCCCAGGGAAGACCTTTCCGCGTACGCCCCGAGGATTACCACTATGACGGTAAAGCAGGAAAAGATAAGAGACGTCATAGGCTCCGGAGGAAAGAATATCAGGGGGATTATAAGCGAAACAGGTGTGTCTATGAACGTGGATGATGATGGTACAGTCACTATAGCCTCCAGCGACGCACAGGCATCGGAAAGGGCGGTCGCCATGGTCAAGGCACTGACTGAAGAGCCCGAAATTGGCAGAATTTACGAAGGCACAGTGAAAAAGGTCCTTGATTTCGGAGCCTTTGTGGAGATATTGCCCGGCACGGATGGACTTGTGCACATATCCCAGTTAGACAACAAAAGGGTGGAAAAGGTTACCGACGTGCTTAATGAAGGCGACACGGTTCGCGTCAAGGTTATCGATATTGACAGAAGTGGAAAGATAAGACTGAGCAGGAAGGATGCCCTTGAATAACAAAGTGGCAATTTCTGTTAAGAGACTGCACGGTAAGGATATCTCCCTTCCCTGTTATATGACGGAGAGCTCGGCGGGGATGGATATATTTGCGGCGGTGAATGGCGAGGAAACCCTGCTGCCCGGCGAGAGGAAATTGATACCCACGGGCATTGCCATTGCGCTGTCCCCCGGTTATGAAGCCCAGATAAGACCAAGGAGTGGGCTGGCCGTGGAGGCGGGTATCACCGTGTTGAACTCCCCCGGCACGATAGACGCTGACTATCGGGGAGAGGTGAAGATCCTGATAATCAATCATGGAGACAAACCCTTTGCCGTAAAAAGGGGTGATCGTATTGCCCAGATGGTTATCCACAAGATATACAGAGCTTCATGGAATATGACCGACAACCTGGAGATTACAAAGCGGGGAGATGGGGGATTCGGTCATACAGGATGAGACCTTTGCATAATGTCCCCTTTTGCCCAATTTCTGCGTCAGGCTCAAATTTTAATCCTCGAAATATCCAATATATTCCTGTGGTTAAAATTTTCGCCTTCCTTGAACTTGTAAAAATAACGGCCCGCATAGTTTTTGAGAGATTCGGCTGATTTGACGCTAAAACCCCTGTCCGTTGCAATGGCAGGGGTTTTTTATTTGTCTTATTTGCTGATTTGGTGTATTTCCCAGTGCTACATACGAGGGATAACAATCAAATGAAGAAACACAAAGTAAATAAAACATACAGGGAAATAAATGAGAGGATAAAAGAAGGCAGGGCCGTAGTTGTCACCGCGGAAGAGATCATAGATATCGTGGAGAAAAAGGGAGACGTCGCGGCGGCCAGAGAGATAGATGTTGTAACTACCGGAACCTTCAGCCCCATGTGTTCATCGGGTGCGTTTCTTAATTTCGGTCACACCTCCCCCAAGATAAGGGCCTCAAAGGTATGGCTCAACGATGTTCCGGCTTATGGCGGTATTGCCGCAGTGGATTGCTATATCGGAGCCACCGAGGTGGTTGAAGGGGATCCTCTCAACAGCATACATCCCGGCGAGTTTAATTACGGCGGAGGGCATGTCCTGGAAGATCTTGTGGCAGAGAAGGTCATCCGGTTGCGCCTTGAATCCTACGGCACCGATTGCTATCCCGCCCGCAGGCATGAAAAGAACATCACGATACATGATCTCAGAAACGCTGTCCTCTTCAATCCCAGAAACGCCTATCAGAATTACAATTGCGCAGTGAACATGTCTGACCGGACAATCTACACCTATATGGGTGTGTTGAGGCCCGACATGGCAAACGCGACCTATGCCACATCAGGACAGTTAAGCCCCCTTCTGAATGATCCCTATTTCAAGACCATCGGCATAGGCACAAGGATATTTCTCGGCGGTGCCCAGGGGTTTGTGGCCTGGCCAGGCACCCAGCACAACCCGAACGTGTTGAGGGGCGAAAACGGCGTTCCGAAGGAAGGAGCGGGAACACTGGCGACCATAGGAAACCTGAAGGATATGAGTTCGGAGTGGCTGGTAGGGGCAAGCATGCTCGGCTATGGTGTGTCCCTTTATGTGGGGATAGGAGTGCCAATACCGATACTTAACGAAGAGATGGCGCGGTATACTGCTGTCAGAGATGAAGATATGTACACGCAGGTTTACGACTATGGCGTTGATTATCCCAACGGAATTTCAAAAAGCATAGGCGAGGTAAGCTATAAAGAGCTGAGAAGCGGCAAGATAAAGCTTGGTGGCAAAGTTATACCTACCGCACCCATGTCCAGCTATTACAAGGCAAGAGAAATCGCCAATATTCTTAAAGAGTGGATTGAAAAGGGAGAATTCCTTCTGGGTGAGCCTCAGCAGCTTCTCCCTTCCAACGGTTCCTGACAAGGAAGCATGATGTACCGATCTTGTGAATAGCCGTCAATCATTCAAGAAAACACTGTTTTTCCGGTGAAAACCACCATTTTTCACTTGTATAGAAAAACAGAAGCCATGTATAAT
>JAFDAR010000288.1:0-628 GCA_019313735.1 Deltaproteobacteria bacterium
GGGTAAAATGACCTGTGGTTATGGGCGGAACGCACAAGACAAGGGCTTCAGTCAGGACGAAGTGGAGTTAATGCTATCAAATGACATTCAGGAAGCCGCACAAGATGTCATGTCAATCTTCCCCCATTTCTATACTTACTCAGATAACAGGCAGAACGTCCTGATAGACATGTCCTTCAACTTAGGTAAGAACGGGTTCATGGGGTTTAAGAAAATGATTGCCGCTGTAAAGGCCGAGGATTGGCCTGAAGCGGCTAAACAGGCAAAAGACAGCTCATGGTACAGGCAAGTTGGTAAACGGGCTGAGCGTAATGTTAGACTATTAGAGGAGGGATGATATGAAATTAAAACTTCAAAGAGGCATGATCTTTTGTTCAAGAAACCCGATGGCTTTAGGCAGAGCAATTAATTTCATTCAAAAAATCCATGCAAAGGACAATCAGTCTGAGTACTCCCACGCAGGAATAATTATTAGGGCCGGAGAGCAACCCATATCCTTTGAGGCTTTGTGGACAAACAAAAGGCAAGACTTTTACAAAGCGTATAAAGGCAAGAAGGTTCTTATTGGTAGGCACAAAGATATGACCTTGAAGCTGTTTGACAAGGGTTGGAATGGGATCAAGAAACA
>JAFDAR010000288.1:665-2605 GCA_019313735.1 Deltaproteobacteria bacterium
ATAGATTGCCTTTGTTCTTTATTCCTTTTCTCGCAAAATATCTTAATGTTGGGTTGGGTGTATGCTCAGAACTGACCATGAAGTTTCTGTTTAAAGCTGGGATTGTCCCTGCATGGAAAGGCTGGAATCCGGATGATGTAGCAGATATGATACACAACTACCGAGATTATGAGGTTGTTTACGAGGGAATTTTAGATGAAAAAACTTAATAGATTCCCGGCAGGGCGGTTTTTCAGTTCCCCTCGACTGATTCTCTCCTTTCTCCGTCCTGCCAAGTTATAACCCTCTATCCTATCCACCAAAGTATCATCATAAACCCGGCCCCGGCCAGAGCGGAGATAACGGCAACCCCGGCAAAAATAACACCAGCGATAAGGTAGTCCTCCCACGTTTTTCTGTCTAAATATTTCATGGTGTCTCCTCCTAAACATACGCCATGTATTGGTTAACGAGATTATCCAGCTTCTCACTGGTCATATCTGAATTGTAAATATTCTTGAGCAATACATTTATAGTCTGATTATAGAGTTTTTCAAAGGTCTCTTCCGTCATGTTACCAAAGGCGATTGAGTCTGCCTCAACTCTTACATCCCCGTTTAGTCTCACAACTAAATGATAATGTCCACAGAGGATAGTTATATCCTTTCTAAAGCGGTCGAAGTTCTTCTCAGGTTTACCGTGTACGCTGTCAACCTCCCCCGGCTCCCATGCATCAAAGCCAAGTTTCAGGAGCGAGAAGTACTTACGCATAAATGCAGGGTTCCTGACAGTTCTAATCTCGGCGGTAACAGTGTTCCCGGTCTTGATCTTATCGTAAAGCTCTTTCGAATCTTCATCCGCTGGGAAAAGCCCGGTGGCTGTTTTAATCAGACTGAGTTTCATGATTCTCCTTTCACGGGAGGTGGCAGCGGCCTAAACCGAAGGGTTGACTCCGCCTGCCTAAGACACTCCCGCTAAAGTTCCCTTAATTTCTTTAGCCGTCATTATGATTTCAATACAGAATTTGTCAAGTTCTGCCCTTAACTTGCTGATAAAGTCTTCATCCCTCTTGACTATCTGAATCAATGGGGCAGGTCCAGGGTAGTACACTTCAAAGTACCACTGTTCAAATCCGGTGATCATGAGGCTCATCTGAATTTGCTGAAACTTGCCAGCTATTGAAATTGCCTTTTCAGGATTACGGAGGCAGCAAATAGCGTTGGGGGCTTCGGGGCAGAATATTTCAAGACCCGCAGTTTCCATCATTCCATCAGGCGAACATGCCCACTTCCGTTGCTCGTCTTCAAAGACAATGCCCACTGTCTGGACATTAAACCCGGTAGCTATCTCAAATGCTGTCCGGGCCTTTGGTTCCATTTCGTGCCCGCGCTGCATCCCATAGTTTGTATATTCGCTTCCGGCATATTGTCCATATGCTTGCTCCATGGCAAGACGATAACAATAATCTTCTCTCGTTTTCCCATCAGTCGGCAACCCTTTGGTGGTAATAAGCTTATTCGCAGGGGAAGCAGTAATCTTGCCTAGTCTGGCGGCCCACCAGCTATCATCATACTGGGTAAAATCATAAATAGGGATCATGTCTTCAATTCCCCCTGCTCCATCCATCCGGCATCGTCCTCACCTGGTTCTCGTTCTTGCGGGGTTTCTTTTTCTGGGATCGGTCTTGCCTTTATGAGCTGTAAAGCTTCTTTGAATTTATTTGCTGGAAGCTTATCAAGTGTTTCAATGCCGAAATGGTTCAGGAGCTGTTTCCCGTTTATCTTTCTCAACGCCCTTTCGTTTTCAAGTGCCGTCTTCTGTGTCTCTGTAATGTAGGCCGGCTCGCCCCCCGCTCCGTTTCCATCATCATCGAGATTTACGTCATCTATTGCCGCAAGTCCCGTCACAGCCTCAAATGTTGCCCCTCTGAGATATGTCACAGTTGATTTGATTTGTTGGAT
>JAFDAR010000289.1 GCA_019313735.1 Deltaproteobacteria bacterium
GCGGAAATAATAGCTCAGGCCGGACAGCCGGGGTCTGTTACGATATCCACCAATATGGCGGGGAGGGGGACCGACATAAAACTGGGCGAAGGCGTGGCTGACGTTGGTGGTCTCCATATATTGGGCACGGAGCGTCATGAAAGCAGACGTATAGACAATCAGTTGAGAGGCAGATCGGGAAGACAGGGAGACAAAGGATCATCGCGGTTCTATCTATCACTTGAAGACGATCTCCTCAGGATATTCGGAGCTGAGAGAATATCGTCTGTTATGGACAGGATCGGGGTGGAAGAGGGGCAGCCGATTGAGCACAATCTTATCAGTAAGGCGATTGAGGGTGCCCAGAGGCGGGTGGAGGGACAGAATTTTGATATAAGGAAACACCTCCTTGAGTATGATGATGTAATGAACCGGCAACGGCAGGTTGTTTATGAACAGCGCAGGAACGTTCTTGATGGAAGCGATCTGTGGTCGACGGTTGGTGATATGCTGCAGGAAATCGTCGAGGACCTGGTCTACGATTCTCTGGCTGAAAAGGTCCGGCCGGAAGAATGGGATATTAAGGGTCTGAGTGATGCCGTATACAAGCAGTTTTTCCTGAAGTGGATCCTCGATGGTTCGGACCAGGCGGGTATGAACAGGGAGGAGATCATTGCGACGATCATATCTGAGGTTACGAAGCTGTTGCGCGACAAGGAAAAGAGATTTGGTGAGGAACTCATGGGGTACATTATGAAGGTCATTATGCTCCAGGCCATTGACTCTCACTGGAAGGATCACCTGCTCAACATGGATCATCTCAAGGAAGGGATAGGCCTGCGTGGATATGGGCAGAAAGATCCCGTCAGGGAGTATCAAAAAGAGGGCTACGATATGTTCATGGAGATGGTGTATCGTATCAAGGAAGATACACTGCAGAAGCTCTGTATAGTGCAGGTACAGAGCGATGAAGAAGTGAAGCAAATTCAGGAAAAGCAGAAAAAGGATTATGTGATGAGCAGGGGGGAAGACGATGCGACCCCGACCACCTTCAAAAGAAAGGGCGAGAAGATAGGCAGAAACGACCCTTGTCCCTGCGGCAGCGGTAAGAAATACAAGCATTGTTGTGGCAGATGACAGCGATGGAGATGACTATGAATGATAGTGTTCAAGTTCCAGGATTTCTTGGCAATTCAGTGGCCGCCGGCATAAAAGGTGTCGGAAGCAGGGATCTTTCCCTTATATTTTCAGAGATTCCTGCCAGGGCTGTAGGCGTGTTCACCACCAACCGTTTTAAGGCGGCTCCTGTTATTCTCGATATGGAGAGGATAAGAAAAGGCATCACCCAGGCTATCATAGTGAACAGCGGTAATGCCAATGCGGCGACCGGCAAAGAAGGTGCTAAAGATGCCGCCACCATGTCGAAAGTTGTTTCCAAAGCGCTCGGTATAGAGGATGAGCTTGTCCTTGTGGCTTCTACCGGTATCATCGGTGAAAGGCTTCCCATAGAAAAGATCACTCAATCTATCGAACCTCTCGTCAAGGGCCTGAACGCCGATGGCATACCCTCCGTCGCGGAAGGTATTATTACTACCGACAGGTTCCCGAAGATAGAATGCCAAAGATGTTCCGTTGATGGCAAAGAGATTACAATCTGCGGAATTGCCAAAGGGGCGGGAATGATAGAACCTAACATGGCGACAATGCTCTCTTTTATAATGACGGACGCCGATATCGATCAGGTTTGCCTGACCAGTGTCTTTAAAGAGTCTGTCGGTAGAAGTTTTAATGCTATAACGGTAGATGGGTGCATGAGCACTAATGACACAGCCATTATATTGGCCAACGGTGTTGCCGGAAACAGTATTATCACTGAGACTTCAGGTAACCTTGTGGAATTCAGAGAGACTCTGTCTGGTATTATGAGAGATTATCGTCGAAGAAGCTGAAAATGTCGGAGACGCGAAAAAGATAGCGTATGCCATAGCAAACTCTAATCTTGTAAAGACGGCATTCTTCGGTGAGGATCCGAACTGGGGGAGAATCATATCGGCGGCAGGTTCAACGGGGGTGCCATTTTCAACCGATTCCATGGAACTCTATATTGAGGACGTGCCCCTGTTTATCAATGGGGGTGGAATTTCGGGGAAAGAGGCTGCCGGGATCATGAAAATGGACAATATACGTGTTCTGGTGCGGCTTGGCATGGGAAAGGAGACATT
>JAFDAR010000290.1 GCA_019313735.1 Deltaproteobacteria bacterium
TATACCTAAAAAGCTTGACTACTTCCCATGGCTCGTAATAATAAAGCCTCTAACGCAATTAACTGGAGGGAAACAAAATTGATTCCAAGATATTCAAGAGACGAAATGACTTATATCTGGAGCCCTGAGAACCGGTTCAGGAAATGGCTGGAGATAGAGATTCTTGCGTGTGAGGCCCTTGCCGCCAGAGGAAAGATACCGGCTGAATCACTGGAGAACATTAAGGAAAAAGCCGGGTTTGATATTCAGAAAATAGATGAGATTGAGGAAACGGTTAAACACGACGTAATCGCTTTTCTCACCTCTGTTTCGGAAAGGGTAGGGGCGGACGCGAGATACATACACATGGGTCTTACTTCTTCCGACATCCTGGATACTTCCCTCGCGGTTCTCCTGAAGGAGGCGTCGGAACTGCTTATCGCGGATCTGGACGAGCTGCTGGCCGTCCTGAAAGACAGGGCGTTTGAATACAAAGACACTGTCATGATCGGAAGATCACACGGGATTCACGCGGAGCCGATCACCTTCGGTCTCAAGATGGCCCTGTGGTATCAGGAGATGGAAAGGAACCGCTAAAAAGACGATCAGCTACGGAAAGATAGCGGGAGCCGTCGGTACCTTCTCCTTTATTGACCCAAGTGTCGAAGAATATGTATGCGCGAAACTGGGACTGAAACCCGCACCCATATCCACGCAGATTGTCCAGCGGGACAGACACGCCGAGTTTTTTTCAACCCTTGCCATAACAGCTTCTTCCATTGAAAAATTTTCCACGGAGATCAGGCATCTCTCTTCGGCGATGCCCCACAAGAGAAACCCTGTGCTTTCAGAGAACCTCTCTGGTCTCGCGAGGCTTGTGAGGTCATACGCACTTGCGTCCATGGAAGATGTGGCCCTCTGGCACGAACGGGATATCAGTCATTCTTCAGTCGAACGGGTTATCGCCCCTGACGCCACGATACTCCTTGACTTCATGTTGAGCAGGTTCACCGGTGTCATGAAAAACCTTCTTGTGTATCCCGAGAGGATGATCGCCAATCTTAACATGACCAGAGGGTTGATCTTTTCGCAGATGGTGTTGCTGAAATTTATTGAAAAAGGAATGTCGAGGGAAGATTCCTATGCGATTGTCCAGAAGAGCGCTATGAAATCGTGGAATGAGGAGCTGGACTTCAAGCGATTACTTCTTGAAGATAAACAGGTTATGTCATGCCTGAGTGGGGAAGATATAGAGAACGTGTTCAGGCTGGAAAATTTCCTTGGCCATATAGATTTTATATTTGACAGGGTGTTTGGAGGAGAAGATGAAAACGCTTAGGACCGTCTTGATAATGTTTTTCCTGGTGGGAATTTTTGGATGCAGTTACGTGAAGGAGTATATTGAGATTGCCGATAACGATACCATTTCAGGGGAATATTTCAATGCTCTGAACAGGTACACGAGAGAGAAGACGCTATATTCCGAATTTGAGACCAGTATTCGCGTTGTCGCTACGTGGAAGAATAGAGAATTTATGGATGCGTACCTCTCGGAATACTCCAGGCTCTATCTCCTGACTGCCGCGGATAAAATGCAAAGGGAAGACATACTGTCTGATACATCGTCCGATCTCAGGGAATTCCTGTTTTACGCGTATATCCCTGACGGGGACTCCAACGATTTTTCGAAGCCTGATTCCATCTGGAGGGTGTTTTCTTCCGGCGAAGGAGGAGAAATGCTGGAACCTTTGGATATAAGAGAGATCGACAGCACCCCACTTGTTACAAAACTCTTTCCCTATGTGAAACCCTACGGGAAATTCTACAGCGTGAAATTTCCCAAATCCCCGTCTCCAGATAAGAGCTATACTGTGGTGGAAGGCGGACCGGAACTTGTTTTCACAGGTGTGCTCGGAAAGATAAAACTGGAATGGGGCGTAAGTGAAAATAAATAAGGTGCATCTTGTGGTGTTTTTTTGCTTGACATACAAGTTGAGTTACACCTATACTCCCGCGCGTTGTAAGAGCTCGTAGCTGGAGACCTTTGCAGAATGTTCAATTTTGTTCAAGTTCAAGGAAGGCGAGAATTTTAACCACACGAGGATTAAAATTTGAGACTGACGCAGAAATTGGGCAAAAGGGGACGTTATGCAAAGGCCTCAGCTGATGGCTCGTAATAGAAAACCTTTATACGAAAGGTTTTACGGACGGAGTTCCCCTGTTTGTATGTCTTCAGGGGTGTGATTTTTACTAAGTCAGCAAGCATAAATAACTCATACACTTTGCTTGTCCTTTTGCTTGTTTTCTGTGTTGTGTCAAAGCTTACATAACTCGTTATGCCCACTTCAACACGCCTTGAAAACAAACAAAATTACGGCGCAATCTGTATAACTTATTTATTCTTGATTCCTAAGGATAATATGTAGAGGAGGAGATATTGAAAGACAAAACCGGATACCTGATGGAGAGTGAAGAGGAAAATATTCGATTGGATATTAAGACAGATCATGAAGCCGTCAGGAAGCAGGCCAGCTGGTGCGGTATCAGGCCGGGGATGCGGGTGCTTGACGCGGGATGCGGGTCGGGTATAACGACATCCATCCTTTATGATATGGTTCAGCCGGGTGGGACGGTAGTTGGCATGGACTATTCGGAAGACCGGATAAGGTATGCAAGGGAACATTATGGGAGAGATGGCGAGGTACAATTTCATCTTCGTGATCTGACGGGGGCTTTTGACGGCATAGGGCAGTTCGATATAGTATGGGTGCGCTTTGTATTGGAATATTTCCGTGTTGAAAGCCGGGATATTGTAAAAAACCTTGCCGATCTCCTCAATCCCGGCGGATATCTCTGTCTCCTGGACCTTGACCACAACTGCCTCAACCACTATGAGTTACCTCCGCGTATGACGAAACTGTTGTACAGGCTTACGGAGAGGCTGGATGATGAATATAACTTTGATACCTATGCGGGTCGGAAGTTGTACTCATACCTCTATGACCTTGGGTTGGAAGATATACAGATGGATCTTCTCCCCCATCATCTCTTCTACGGAGATATTGATGATAAGGATGTCTTCAATTGGACCAAAAAGGCGGAAATGGCGGCAGCGAAGCTCGGTGATCTCTTTGACGATTATCCCGGCGGCAGCAAGGCCTTCTCTGAAGAATTTGAGAGATTTCTTCATGATCCAAGGAGCTTTACCTATACCGCCATGATACTTTGCAAGGGGAAGACCCCTGTGAGGGCTTAAGCCTGGATCATGTCTGCTCGAAATGAAATCCCTTTTCTTCGAAGAGTTTCAGACAGGCGTCCACAACTTCCGGATCGTAGGCGGTGTCTCTGCCCCGCCGGATCTCCTTTAATGCCTCGGCTATACCCAGGGATGGCCGGTAAGGCCTGTCATTTGCCATGGCTTCCGCTGCATCCGCGACCGCTATAACCCTTGCTTCTATTAGAATATCATTACCGGAAAGCCCGCCTGGATAGCCCGAACCATCCATCTTTTCATGATGCTGGCGCACGATTTGGGCGACCGGGTACATGAATTCAATATTCTTTAAAATATTGTAACCCCCTTCAGGGTGGGTTTTTATCATGCTGAATTCAATATCGCTCAGTTGTCCGGGCTTGCTGAGGATTTCCGCCGGAATATTTATCTTTCCGATATCATGGATCATGGCAGCCATTCGAATGCCGTTGAGGCAATGGCAACGGCGATCTCTGTCACCCTTTTCTGATGACCGGATGTGTAAGGATCTTTCAATTCCACAATAACTGCCATAGCGTCGATGGTTCTCTGCAGGGCTGTCTTGAGCACATCCACGCTCTTTTCAAGGTCGGTAATATCCTTTATGGTTCCTATTGCCCCGGACATTTTACCTGTTAAATCAAGGTTTGGAGAACAGCTTATATTGAAGAAACGCTCACCGCCATTTCTAGTAAGAAGCACACAGGTAAAGTCCCTGATGGTTTTCTTGTCGTTCTTTACCAGGTTGAAATGCCGCATAAAACGCCTGACATCTTTTTTTTTGACGAAGTCTATAAAATACCTTCCTATGGTTTCTTCTTTTTTGTATCCCAGTATTTTCTCCCACGCGGGATTGACGTAATTGAATGTCCCGTCGGCATCCAGTGTATAGATAATATCGGGCGCGTTTTCTCCAAGGGCCCTGAACTCTTCCTCACTCTGTCTGATTCTCTGATAGGCCCTGGCGTTGCTTATGCTGATACCGATCTGGGGCGCTATACCCATAAGGAGATTTATATCGTTCTGGCTGAAGGGCTTTTTTGCCTGCAGGTTTTCCACAGCCAGTATTCCCTCCGACTTCCCTTCATATATTATGGGCACACAGACAAACGATTTTATTTCCAGCATTTGCATAAATTCGCGTGTCTTCGGTGTAACATCTCCTTTGATTTTATCAATATTGTCTATCAGAAAGGGTCTTTGTTCCTTAAACGCCACCACAAATGGTCCGAGTGATCGGGGTTTATCCAGGTGGAATGTTGCATGTCGAACGAGGTCTTCCAGGTCGGGGCTGTATCCATATCCCGCGGCATATACAAGATGTAGCCGTTCATCGTCGGCAAGCATAATCGTTCCCCGGTCAAAGTCGAGACGTTTCGTGCCCTGAGCTATCTCCTGGACAAGCAGGGCGTCGTTGTAGCGGGCATTGGTCT
The DNA here is from genome assembly GCA_019313735.1 of Deltaproteobacteria bacterium. Taxonomy (GTDB): domain Bacteria; phylum Desulfobacterota; class Syntrophia; order Syntrophales; family UBA2210; genus UBA2210. The sequence goes on from JAFDAR010000290.1 coordinate 4,666, forward strand.
GTTCCAGAAGGTCGCCGGCCACCTCGCTGTCGCTTTTGAGTTTTGAGCGAAATTCTTTCTTCTCCAAGTGTTCTGAATAAGCGAAAATGCCTGTCGCAAGCAGGGAACATGAAATAGTCAGGATTATCCAGGCAACGGCCGGCAGTATGAAGAAGAGCCCGAGACAGGATATGACGGTGAAAATGGTCGTGTAGTTGCGTACGCGCTTCCACATGAGTGAAAGGGGTTGCTTCCAGGCGATGATGTATATGCAGGCGCTATCCCCTTTGTGTATGCATGTCGCGTGGTCGATTTCGGCAAACTGGCCTGTGAACATTTTGGCCACTCCCTCGAATGTTCCCAGTCTGTTCTCGCACTGATAGGGTTTTTCGACAACGCCCTCTTTCGGGGTTACAGTTATTTCGATCTTGTTTTTGTCGAGGCGTTTTGCTGTGAGTGTGCAGGCACGACTTACCTGATTGTACAATTTCTCCATCACCGTATAGGCGGTCGCGGGGGTGATAAAACCGAGGGCGTATTGCTGTACTGGCAGACCTGCCTTGGACAATGTGGAATAG
>JAFDAR010000291.1 GCA_019313735.1 Deltaproteobacteria bacterium
ATCTCCACATACAGCGACGCGATCCCGTTCAGGACTTTGTTCTTCGATATCCGCCCGAGTCCGGTAAAGAGGCCTATTATCAGTGCCAGGATTATCGCTGCTACTGTAACCTGGAAAGTCACCAGTATCCCATCCGGAAGAAATTTTAAGATCTTCCAGTAGGGATCCGGGTTAGAGATTGCCAGATAGGCGACTATAGCGATAGCGCCTACAAAAGAAACTCTCCACGCCGTAAACAACCCCACATCTTCTTTGCTGGGAATTGCGGCGCCGTCGCCAACGTCTATAACCATCTTTTTTGGTTTGTCTTTGTCTTCGTCTGTTATCTCAGCCACTTCTTTTCCAACTGCTTGTCAATACCCTTGGCCTGTACAGCCTTGATACCCTTGTTGATCAGATTAAGCAGTTTTTTGCTCTTCTTGTTTACCGCTATACCGTAGTATTCCGTCGTAAGTACATCTCCCACGATCTTGAACTTCTCTTTATATTCATCCTGCTGAAGCGCGTACTGCGCAGCCACCGGGGTATCGCAGACCACACCGTTGATGCGTCCCACGGCCATATCTTCAAATGCCAGACCTATCTCGTCATAGCTTTTAAGTTCCACACCCTTTGCTTTTTTGACTTCCATGCCGCCTGTCGTACCTATCTGGGCGCCTATCTTCTTTCCCTTCAGGTCCGAGATAAGAACAGCTTTCGAGGTCTTCGGGACAATGAGTACCTGTCCGGCATTAATATAGGGGTCAGAGAAGCTCATGGTCTTTTTCCGCTCGTCGGTAATGGTGACAGAGGATATGATGGCATCATATTTGCCGGCGGCAATGCCCGCAAAGATCCCATCCCACGCGGTGTTTTTGAATTTCACCTTGAATCCTGCCTCTTTGGCTACCGCAGTGAGAAAATCAATGTCGAAACCTACGATATCCTTGTCTGCGTTCACCATTTCCATCGGGGGCCATGTGGCATCCGTGGCAACGGTATAGACCTTCTCCGCAGCAAAGGCGGAGCCTCCGATAACCGGCATTGCAACAAATCCGGCGATCACCAGTAAAGCGATAATTATACGGGTACTCTTCATATTCTCCTCCTTTTATAAAAGCTGATTGATATCGGCTGTAACTACTATTGAGGCGAGACATTGTCAAGATAAAAAGCCGGGCCATTTATTTTGTTTGCTTTTAAAAAACTCAAGCGATATAAGGCGATTCTGTCTAAAAGGAGGCAGGTTATATGGTAAACTCATCGGGGAAAACGCGCAGACTGGGTGCGTATTTTCTGCTCCTCGTCACTACATTTTTCTGGGGAACTACATTTGTAATAGTCAAACAGGCCGTGGAGCAGGTAGGGGTATTTCTCTTTCTGTCACAGCGCTTCAGCCTGGCGTTTTTGATACTCCTTGTGATTTGCCTGGTTTTGAGACGACCATTCAAAAAAGAATACCTCAAAGGGGGTATAATCATCGGCACCCTGCTCTTTGGTTCATTCGCGTTTCAGACCATGGCCCTTCTGTATACAACCGCTTCGAATGCCGCGTTTCTGACAGGCCTTAACGTTGTTCTTGTGCCGATAGCCGGAGCTATTCTCTTGAAACAGTCAGTGAACCGCAGCGTGAAACTGGGTGTAATTCTGGCTGCCGCGGGGCTTTATCTTCTCTGCACTAACGGCGGCTGGTCTTTTAACAGGGGAGACATCCTTGCGATGACCTGCGCGGCATGCATCGCGCTGCACCTCATTTTCACCGGCAGATTCGCGCGCGAAAGCGATGTTTACTGGCTCACCACTATTCAGATAGGCGTAGTGGCCCTCTTCAGCACACTGATAGCAAAATTCGGCGGCAATGAAATTCTGGTCTGGCATCAGGAAATATTATGGGCGCTGGTAATCTGTGTCCTCCTGGTGCAGACCTCGATGCAGCGCTTTACCAGCCCCACGCACACGGCGCTGATCTTCTGCATGGAGCCGGTGTTCGCGGCCCTGTACGCTTACTGGGCAATCGGTGAGAGATTCGGAGCCAGGGGGCTTATCGGAGCCACCCTCATACTTGCGGGCATGGTCATTTCCGAAATCTCTTTTCCGCCGCTCCGGAGAGCTGGATTGACAGGTTTAATTCACTTTGTGAGCTCATAGAGAATTATAGCGGCGGCAACCGACAAGTTCAGAGACTCCACATTTCCCCTTCCCGGAATCGAAATAAGCTGGTCGGCATATTCTGTTAGTTCTTTCGACAGGCCATCCGCTTCCTGTCCCAGCATCACAATATTTTTGCCCCCCCTTTCCCATTCGCCCGGCGGGATACCGCCTCGCGGGACCGTCGCTATCATACTGTATCCTGTCTTGTCCGCAAATTGACGTATCTGCGGGGGATTGACGGATCGGTATATCTCCATTCCGAAGATGGTTCCGGCGGACGCCCGTATCGCCTTTGTATTGAAGGGATCTACACAGGAAGGACTCAGGATCAGCTGTCTTACATCAAACCAGGCGGCTGTGCGCATAATAGTCCCCAGGTTCCCCGGATCG
>JAFDAR010000292.1 GCA_019313735.1 Deltaproteobacteria bacterium
CTTCAGGATGTCCAGGGTTCTTATCCTGAACCCATTGCCGTTCAGTCCGGCGGAGGACTGCCGTTCCCTGGCTATTTTCACTTTGAGCTGCTGGACGGGATCGACTATCCTTGTTACTTCAGGGCAGGCCTTTTTGAAAACAGATGTTATTTCACTCTTCAGACTGTTCAGACGCGCCTGGCTATAGTGATAGTCCATGTACAGATCAATTCCGAAGACGCAAAGGATTATGAGGACAAGCACCGCCACCCACCTGAAATCTTTCCGGAACTTTTCATATACCCTTTTCGGTCTGAACCTTCCCCTGGCAAAGTTAAAACCAGCGCCCTTCTTTCCCTCCCCGGTCGCGAGAGCGATGGCCTGATTCATCAGCATGGGATTTAAACCTTCCGCGATTGAGATGTCAACCATCTTCACCGGAAGGGAGAAAAATGCCTCCATTTCGCCTGTGAAGGGCTGGTAAAGTGCTCCTCCTCCGGTCAGGAATATCCTCGAGGGCGCTTCTTCAAGCTCACCTTTTAACCGCAGGAATTCCAGCGTATTTTTCACTTCAGAAAAGAATTTCCGGCACACTGCCGAGACCCTCTCCCCGGCTTCTCCTGTATCGACCGACTTCTTTCTCTCCTCGGCCTCCGGGAACTCCATTTTAAGCGTCTCCGCGAACGCCCCGGTAATGCTCGCTCCACCGAAGGGGAAATGTCTTATGTGAAATATCCTGCCTTCCCTGAACAGCACACCGGTGGTGTCGCTATATCCGATGTCCAGAAGGAGGCCGCAGCCCTTGACGCCGCCGGCTATCAATTTTGAAACGGCAGGCACGGCATCTATATCAATTACCGATGTCTCCACATGGCATTCGTCAAGGCACCTGACCAAATTGCCGACAGTGGATTCGGGAACCGCGGCCGCGAATATCCCTGATTGATCTCTCTGGTCCAAAACCCTGTAATCTATGAGAACGCCTTCAGCGGAATAGGGAATGAGCGGTTCGAGCTCGTAAGCGATAGTCTTGTCAATCTTTTTTCTATCTTTGAATGGAAGTCTTATGTTGCGGAAGGAAAAACTTTTAGAGGGGAGCGAAGTTACGCACAAGTTGTTTCTGAATGCGTCATTTTCAAACAGTTTTTTCAGGGCCTCTTCAACGCCGCCCATCTCATCAATATCAATAAGGGACATGCCGGTGATCTCGTACCCCTTCAGGCCGGCTGTAACCAGAACCGCCTTTATGCTGTTCCTGCCGATATCAAGGCCCAGAATCTTTTCCGGCATCAATCCACCTTCCAGGACAGTATCTTTACAGCTCCGCCGTCACTGCCTCTTTCGACTGTTCCTCTTACGCTTCTGCTGATATCGTTCAGATAACCGGTGGATGTGATACTGAATATATTGCTCTTCGCGGTTATCAGTTTGGAATCAATGTCGATGCCATCCATGCCCGTAATCTTTTTATACCAGTTTGGCCCGGAAAGATCGTTTTCCTCGTCACGCCTGTATTCGTCCATGCTGGAGACCATCTCTCCTGTGATTCCGTCGGCGAGCGCCATCAGCACCAAATTCGGGGCGGTATTGATATTTATCTTCCCTTCGCCATGCACAGTAAGATACCTTGCGATTCCGGGTCTCTCGCCCCTGCCGTAATACAAATCTTCGGTGATTCCCTTTACCATTAAAAGCTCATCAATACAATCCAGGGGGGCGTTTTTGCACGCGTATGGCTCTTCCAACCCCTCATAGTATATATTCTCGGCGCCGAAACCGGTTATCTCATCGTCTTCATCTATCCAGTCCCTGACCGCGTCCACGATGTCGCGGACCTGCTGCTCATCCATGTCAAATTCCGGCAGGGTCAGAAACCTTGTCAGCAGATTTTTGATACCGGCATTGTATTCATTACTCTCTTTTATAAGCTTGTTAATCGGGATCCTGCCGGATTCGTCCTCGATATTCAACTCAAAACGCCCCGCGTCAAAGAAAGCAGCTGAGCCGACGGAAAGCTCCTCTGACCCGGCCCAGTCTTCCTTCAGGGAATCGAAGCTGTTCTTGTCCCCTTGCAGGAGCGCTTCACCCGCGTAAAATCCTGATTTTGCCACACAGGTAGCCTGGATGCCGTCGCCAAGATTCGCGGC
>JAFDAR010000293.1 GCA_019313735.1 Deltaproteobacteria bacterium
TATGCCATGCTCGATGGCGATCTCTCCGGCATCCCGCCCCAAGGGGGTATATTCACGGTAGGTGATGGGATTGAGATAATCCTGAACCAGAAGGGGCGCCATTCTCGACCCCCAGCGATGTCCGTTCATCAACAGCGGGGTGTTGCTCATATTCTCCGCCCCCACGGCCATGCACGTATCCGCCTCATCCAGCAGGATGGCCCTGCGCCCCAGATGAACCGCAGCCATGGATGAGCAGCATGCCCGGTCTATCGTCAGTGATACCAGATCCTGGGGCATACCCGCGCGCAGGAGGGCCTGTCTTCCATTCACGTTATCGTACAGGGCGGCCTCCGCCTGGTCGCACATCCCGTAATACAGTTCATCCAAGTCCTCACCCTTTAGCAAGTCCTCACCCTTTAGGCCCGAGCGTTTCAGGCTCTCCTTAATAACCAGTACCCCAAGATCCGTGCTGTGAATCTCCTTCAGTGTTCCTCCAAACTTGCTGAACGGTGTCCTCACACCGCTTACAATAACTACATCACTCTCGTTATTTTGTTGACTAAGCATCCATTACCTCCTAACCCTGAATCAAAAGATTTAAAAACTGATGGCTTCATAAAAAAACCCGTTATACCGACATGTTGGCATTATAATAGGAAGAAAATCTAACCCTTTGTTAAAATGAGCGCAATTCGCGTAATGTTATATAGTAACAAGGCGCGCCATGATGCTCTTCTTTTTCCATCACCTCCTGTTATACATACCTGAAAATTCTTTTCTGAGATCATTTCTGAAATCGGGATGAGCAACGTTGATAAGGGCTTCGGCTCTCTGATGCACAGACTTGCCTCTCATCTCGGCAATCCCGTATTCCGTCACAATATAATGGACATCCGCATCCGCTCGTGTCGTCGTTACAACGGCCCCTTCATCAAGGTGCGAAACGATCCTGGACAGTTTCCCTTTGGCTGCTGTTGAGTGAAAAGCGATTATCGAACGCCCTCCCTTTGACCAGGCGGCCCCTCTCACAAAATCCGCCTGCCCTCCGGTCGCGCTGAATTGCTTGTACCCGATAGTTTCGGAAACAGCTTGACCGGTAAGATCAACCTGTAGAGAAGAATTGATGGATACCATATTGTCATTCCTGGCTATGACAGCCGGGTTGTTCGTGTAATTTACTGTAAACATCTCTACCTTGGGATTGTTGTGAATAAACCTGTACAGCTTTTCCGTCCCCATAAAGAAGGTGGCAACCATCTTGTTTGGATGAAAATTCTTCCCCGCGCAGGTAATAACGCCATTATTAACCAGATCCACAACTCCGTCGGAAAACATCTCCGTATGTATCCCCATCCTTCTTATCGGCCAGAAACCCCAGAATCGAATCCGGAACGGCGCCGATGCCTAGCTGCAGGCAATCCCCGTCCCTTATTAATTCGGCGCAGTATCCCCCGATCGCTTCATCGATAGGCCCTATCTTAGGCGGCTCCATTTCAATGGGCCTGGAGTCACACTCGACAATATAGTCTATATCAGAGACATGGATAAATGCGTTGCCCAGAGTCCTGGGCATGTGGGGGGTTACCTCCGCAATGACAATCTGGGAGCTTTCCGCTGCGGGCTTTGTATAATCCACTGATATGCCGAACGAGCAGTATCCATGCTCGTCGGGCGCGGAAAGCATGCAGAGTGTAACATCGACCGGCAGAATCCTCTCAGTAAACAGGCGGGGGATCTGGCTGAAATGGGAAGCGGTGAAGATGGCTCTTCCATCGTGAATGGCCTTCCTGCTTGTCGCACCGGCAAAGAGAGAATTGTAAATAAAATGGGCTGAGTTTTCCGGCAGACAGTATTCGGAAGGCCCCATCGATACCATGTGAACTATCTCAACATTTTCGTAGGCCTCTTTATTATCCACCATCGCTTTCAACAATATCTCCGGCGAGCCTGACGCATGACCTACGACAACCCTGTCTCCCGACTTGATCTGCCTGACTGCTTCCTGCGCGGTAGTGAGGTTGCTTTTATATATCTCTTTCCAGTCCATTCACATTCTCCACTTCCATTATTTTTTCAATGAAACTTTCGACATCCTGTTCACTGGTCACAACCCACACAGGATATTTTTCAAATGGCTTCATATCGACGCAGGCAGTGCAACATCCGGCTACGACAAGA
>JAFDAR010000294.1 GCA_019313735.1 Deltaproteobacteria bacterium
TCGTCATTTCCTCGGAAAAGCTGTTTCAGTCTGCGACTTCCACAGCTTTTCTGGACAGTACAAAGCGGACAATTCATTTGCTACAAAACCGGACAGTTCTATTTGTTGACAACAATGGATTTTTAATCTATTGGACAGATATCCCGAATACCCACCCTGCCGTCGAGGGCTTCACACACTCTCTCTTTATCGGGAGCAGAGAATCGTATGCAGACGCCGCAGTCGGAGCTGAGATGGCGCGGTACCGGTATTATCTTATGGGAGATGCCTGCCCCTTTGAAGAGTTTTTCGGCAAGCAGAGCTTCGCTCGTCGAGTCAAAGAGAAGGACAAGGCAGGTTTTTGTGTCCATCATATTCTGATCACCTTTGAACAAGTTTCTCCACGGCGAAGAGAACGGCTTGAATGTCGTCCTTTTCAAGGAAGTATCCCAGACTGAGCCGCACCGTTCCCGCTGAAAAGGTTCCGATGGTGTTGTGAGCGGCAGGGGCGCACTGCAGACCCGGTCAACCTCGGAGCAATCCATGCCCGCTATATTGAATGAAACAACAGCTGTCTGCTTTTTCGCGTCATCGCACCCGTACAGGGTAACCTCCGGAATGGATTTGAGACCTTTCACAAGAATCGCCGTCAGTTCCGACTCTTTTTCCCTTATGGCCTCTATCCCGACCGAGCGGATAAACCGGATGCCGGCGTTGAGGCCTGCAATCCCTATCACATTCGCGGTGCCCGCTTCATATCTGTCGGGAAGAAAGTCAGGGTGTTCCTCCGACTCGGATCTGCTGCCTGTGCCGCCAGTCATGATGGGGCAGATTCCTTTCTCCAATTCCTCGGCCATGTAAAGTCCCCCCGTTCCCTGAGGCCCGAAGAGGGATTTGTGACCGGTAAACGCGAGAATATCTATGGACATTTTCTCCACATCTATCGGAATGGCACCCGCGGTCTGCGCGGCATCAACGCAAAATATGACTCCTTTTTCACGGGCGATTTTTCCTGTCTCGGCGATGGGCATGATTGTGCCCGTAACGTTGGAGGCATGGGTAAGATAGATTGCCCTTGTATTCTTCTTTATACAGGGTATGATTGACAGTTCTACGCCTCTTTTCTCCATTAACCTCAGTGGACGCATTACCGAGTTGTGTTCCATTCCGGATGTGATTACATGGTCGCCGGGCTTCAAAAGACCGGCGATGGCGATATTGAGAGCTTCTGTCGCGTTTTTGGTAAATACGACCCTGAGAAGATTTTTTACGCCGAAAAGCTCTGAAACAGACTCCCTCGCATCCAGGACAACCCGCCCGGCATCCAGGGACATGCGATGTCCTGATCGTCCCGGACTTGCTCCGATTGAGTGAAAATATTCCGCCATTGCCTTCATGGTTTCCTCAGGTTTCGGCCATGACGTGGCGGCGTTATCCATGTAGATTATTTTCCCCATATGATTCATCCTGACATTAGTTTTCTGATGATACTGTCATGTCAACGATACTCTGTCATTTTGAAGGAGTTTTCACGACTGAGAAATCTTTTGCTGGACACGACACTACGCAAAAACGACCGATTGGTCAAATTCAAATAAACTATAAGATTGGGGATAACTATAGAAATAATTTATAGGTTTCGGAATGAATAACTCTGATTCCAGGAAACTTGACAGACGGGCAGGGGTGGTTATAGCTACCCCTTCCTGTCAGTTATTCCTGAATATGGTTAAGTTGGGGGAAGAAACGCCGCCGCCGCTAAGCCTCCTATTCAGGCAGTACCATCCGCAGATCTTCCTCGATATCTTTCAGCCGGTCTATATCGGCTTCCTGAATCCTGCCGCCCCTTCCGGCGAGTTTTCTCTTCAACTCCTCCAGTTCTTTTTCGAGGCTGATGACAGTGGCGCCCATGACCTGCTGCAGGTTTTCCGGTGCCGCTTCTTCACGGGCCATTGTGTGAGTTACTTTTTGAGGCTCAAGGAGCAGGGATTCTCTCATCCGGGGAACATAGGCCTCCAGGTTGAGGTCTTCTTTAAGTTTCGCCGCGAGGGCCTCGCTGGCTGTCGGTTCGCCATGAGTTACAAAGACGCGGGGATGTGATTCGGCAAAATGGCCCGCCCATTCCAGCAAGCCTTTCTGGTCCGCGTGCGCCGAGAATCCGCCGATGGTAAAAACCTTTGCCGCCACGGCGACATCTTCTCTGAATACCCTGACCCGTTTTTCTCCGTCCACTATCCTTCTTCCGGTGGTCCCCATGGCCTGGAAGCCCACAATGACGACGCTGGCTCCTGAACGCCACAGATTATGTTTGAGGTGGTGTTTTATCCGTCCCGCGGTACACATCCCGCTTCCCGCTATGACGATCGCGGAACCCGCCCTTTGATTAATCGCCATGGATTCTTCTGTCGAGGGGGTAAATCGCAGATTGGGCATATCAAACGGATCGAATCCCTGATTGACAATCTCCATCGCCTCTTCATCGTAGTATCTCTTGTTTTTACGGAATATCTCAGTGGCCTTTATTGCAAGCGGGCTGTCGAGATAGATCGGTATGTCGGGCAGAGAACCCTTCCTCTGAAATTCACCCAGAAGGTATATAATTTCCTGGGTCCTCTCCACCGCGAAGGCCGGGACTATGATCTTTTCGTTATTCGATACGGCATACTCGATAGCATCCAGGAGCTCCGCCTTGCTGTCCTCGAAAGAGCGATGCAGGCGGTTTCCATAAGTCGATTCTATAAAAAGATAATCCGCATCTGTAATCTCGAAGGGATCTTTAACGATCAGCTGGCGGTTTTTCCCGATATCTCCCGAGAAAACGACTTTTGTTTCCGCGCCCGCGTCTTCTATCCACATCTCTATGATCGAAGAGCCGAGTATATGCCCCGCATTTCTGAAGCGCGCCTTTACCCCCGGTTCGATGTCGATGACCTGATCCCTCTCCACGGGCGAAAGGTATTGAAGGCTCGCCTGAGCGTCTTCCACGGTATAGAGCGGTTGAATCCCCTTTTTGCTCTTGCGCTTGTTCCTGCGCGTCTGCCACTCCGCTTCCATTTCCTGTACATGCCCTGAATCGAGGAGCATCACTTCACACAATTCCACTGTGGGGGGAGAGGTGATAATTTTTCCGCGGAAACCGTCTTTGACAAGTTTGGGTATCCTGCCGCTGTGGTCGATATGCGCATGAGTCAACAGAAG
>JAFDAR010000020.1 GCA_019313735.1 Deltaproteobacteria bacterium
GCAATGTCATCGAACTCTTCCTGGATAGCCTTGGCATTCTCAGATAATTTCAGCATGCCGCTAATATAACAGAACTATCACCATGTGTAAAGGTTATTTATTTTTAATTCCTTACCGTCCAGGACAAAGGCAACGCTGAAATCCGCGACACAATCAAACTCCGCCAGACTCGCCCATTTGTTGCCAAAGACCAGGGCTATCTTGTTCCTAAAAAAAGTGTGTTCAACCGGATCATTGGTGACAGTCAACTGGAACTCCGCTTCGCCGGTTTCCTCGAAGATTGTTCAGACGTGTTGTCATACGCGAAAAACTATCTGGCCGTGCATTTCAAGCTCGATTACGTGAACTCCAATGGCGACATTTCTAATTACTACCCGGATTTTATGGTCAAGCTGTCGGGCAAGCGGATTGTCATTGCCGAAACCAAAGGGCAGGAAGATTTGGATGTGCCCCTGAAGATGGCGCGGCTTCGTCAATGGTGCGAGGACATCAACGGAATGCAGTCGGATGTGACGTATGATTTTGCGTACGTGGACGAGGAAAGCTTCGAGAAATATAAACCGAAGTCGTTTGCGGATTTGCTGGCCGGCTTTCGAGAATATAAGGAGAAATAAGATTAGCGCCCCGTTTCGATCCGATCCCGCACGGTAGTAGCGTGCCCTATCTGTGGGGCACCGAGGCCCCACGCTACTTCCAGGTAACTTGTCATTCCCGACCCCGATCGGGAATTCAGTCTTTTGTTCATTTCACTCCGGCATCGGCCTCACCAGTTCGCGGATTTTTCCGGTCTCAACCGCGTCGAGAAACTCTTCCCCCAGCCGCTCGCTCTCTTTTATGGCCTTGTTCCAGTAGCTTATGCGTTCGTTATCTTTGCCGCTGAAGCGCTGAAAATCGTTCCGGTCGGGTATCTTTCCATATGGCAGCCGTTTTATAAACTCTTCGGAAGGGTGAAGGAGGAGCACGTTTTCCATGTTTGACGGGTCCGGTTTTCTCCACGGCAGCTTCTTGTCAAACCACCCTGGTATGACGCGATTCGTATAGTGTGGAAAAAGCACGATGCCATTGCTGTCTTTCGTGAAGGGTATGTCCATGTGGTAATCTATTACGCCTCCGTCTCTGTAAGTGCCCTTTCGGGCGCCCGGTATGTCGGTGACGCGGGACATGGCTACGGGAATGGAGCCGGAGGCCAGGAGGGCCTGCCTGAGATTTTTCTCAGTGAGAGGGACCTGCCGGATGGGGAAACCGTTCATGTTGAAAAATGGAGGAATTTCTCTCTGATCATACAGCAGCGTCCTTTCGAAAAAGAGGCCCAGAGACTTCCGGCTGATGACATTGGAAAGGGCGGCGATGAGAAGCCCCGGCAGGAGCGCGCCCTTCCGGTCGCTTGCCGTAAGCCCCCTGCACCTGACCGACATCATATTCAGCCTGAGATATGGATGATTCAATATCTCGTCTACGCCTGTCTCACCGAGAAAGGTGTTTAGAAAGGCGACACTTTCGCCGGTAATTTCTTCCCGTGAAGGTTTGAGGGAGTAGCGCTGGTGTACGTATGTGGTCCGGAATCTGTCGATGGCCTCCAGTGGCCTTTTCTGTGAAACCGACGCGAATCGCCATGCTGCCGCGGAAGAACCCAGCAGGAACAGGGATTTTTTTCTGTCCGCGAGCCAGGTTGAGAAAATGGCGGCATCGAGGTGATTGAGAATAAGGCATTTCGGGCCGCCGGCCGCCCCTGTTATAATCTTCACCTGATCAGGATGGAGGCCGCCCTCCCTGATCATCGGCAATGCTTTTCTTCCCGCTAAAAATGAGAGATTTCCCGACATGAATTATCGCTCCCTTCGCGCTGTCGCTCCGCGCATGATTAAGACCATACCGCGAAGAAATAATACGATTCGCCTGATATATCAACCAATTTTTTCAGATCCGTCCTCTCACGGGCGGCATCGGTACCGTTCAGGGGCGCACCATCGGACCCTTTCCCATTTATAATACCCATTGTCACTTTTCATTGACATACAGGAATGATTTCCCTATACTTTCCTTTTACAAAGGCGAGTTTTGTCAATTTATGCGATCATTCTCAGATTTTCATGTTAACAGACCATGCAGGGGAATTTGTATCATACGGTTCTTTTAGTTAGACCAACTTTCACGTGGGAGTAATCGGGACGGTGTCCCGTAAAAATAATTCCAATAATCGGGTTTGATTATGAAAGGAGGGGGTATGGCTAAATATGAAGAAGCATCTATGGGGGCAATCTTTCAGAACCGCGTAGAGGAACATGGGGGCAAGACGCTGGTGTCCTTCAAGAACAAAGACGGCGTCTGGGAAGATATCTCATGGGATCGAATGAATGAGATGGTGCTTAAAGCAGGTCTGTTTCTTATCTCGAGGGGGGTACAACCGGGCGACAAGATTGCGCTGTTCTCTCCTAACAGGTACGAGTGGTGGGTCGCCGACATGGCCATACTCTCCATAGGCGCGGTGAATGTGCCTATCTATGCAACCAACTCGGCCAAGGAGGCCGAGTATGTCATCGAGAACTCCGACTCCAGAATGTGCTTCGTGGGAACCATGGATCACATGGAGAAGATCATGGAGGTCAAAGGTCAGCTGCCGAATCTTGGAGAGATTATTATATTTGATGATCTCGATACTCCCGTATCCGGCGTTATGGCCATGGAAGACGCCATGAAGGAGGGGAGTGGATATGAGGACAAGGAGGAGTTGGAAAGGCGGATCAAGGCGATCAACATTGAGGATGTCGCGACCATCATATACACATCAGGCACTACGGGCAATCCCAAAGGGGTGATGCTTACCCATAAAAATTTCGTCTCAAACGTAAACCAGCTCGAGGAAGTGGATCCGACTTTTTTCGGCGGGGAACAGATCTTCCTGTCCTTTCTCCCGCTTTCACACTCCCTTGAAAGGACAGTCGGTTACTACGCGCCCATATACCTGGGTAAGAAGGTGGCATTCGCGGAAGATGTCACCAAATTAGTCGAAAACCTCAAGGAGATACGCCCCACCTTTATGGTGAGTGTCCCCAGAATTTACGAGAAGGCTCATGCCGGCATTCTTGCCAAGGTTGCGGGAGGATCGGCTGTCAAGAAGGCTCTTTTCGGCTGGGCAATGGGTCTTGCCAAACAGAATCTTCCATACGTATGCGAAGACAAACCCCGAAAGGGTTTCTTTGCGTTCAAATATAATCTGGCAGACAAGATCATATTCTCCAAGCTGAAAGATGCTCTTGGCATGGACAGGATAAACTGTGCCATCTCGGGCGGTGGCCCTCTTTCCGTATCAGACGCGGAGTTTTTCCTCGGCATGGGTGTCAGGATCTTTGAGGGCTTCGGGCTTACCGAGACAACACCCGTGACCCACGGCAATAAGCCGGCACTTATCAAGCCCGGTACTGTCGGTCCCCCGGTAAAGGATACGGAGGTGGAAATAGGAGAAGGCGGTGAGGTGCTTATCAAGGGTCCCCAGGTGATGAAAGGATACTACAAGAATGAGGCTGCCACCAAAGAGGCCTTCACGGATGACGGCTTCTTCCGGACAGGTGATATCGGTGAGATAGATGAAGACGACTACCTGAAGATCACAGGCAGAATCAAGGACATCCTTGTAACATCAGGCGGTAAGAATATCTCCCCTCAGAACATAGAGAACAGCCTGTTCGCGTCTGGCTTTATCGCGCAGGCTGTCGTAATAGGAGACAACAGAAAATTCCTCTCCGCGCTCATCGTTCCCGCCTTCGAGTCCCTGGAGCACTGGGCAAATGAGAAGAACATATCATTTGACAGTCGAAAAGAACTCGTGGAAAAAGAGGAGGTTATCAAACTCTTCGAGAAGGAAATACAGGAGAATATGAAGAACTATGCGCGTGTGGAGCAGATACGGAAGTTCAGACTGATGGATAAGGAATGGTCGCAGGCTACGGACGAACTGACCCCGACGCTGAAGTTGAAGAGGAAGGTTGTCAATGAAAAGTACGCGAATCTGATCGAAGAAATGTACATCGAATAAACGCAGCAGGACATTGAGAAATAAAAAGGGGCGGCTTCGGCCGCCTCTTTTTGTACTGCCGATTTTTCTATTGACAATCAGTCTCTGTAAGTGTTATCCAATCAATTCATTTTTGAGAAGGGTATATAAATGCTCATTTTTGAGAAGGGTATATAAATGCGGGCTAGAAACCTTATTAACATCATCATAATTAGCGAGCTCCTTATAGGGGAACGCATATGTGCGACCTGATGATGGAATAAGTTTCTGAAATAGAAAAAATCTAAAATCCGTTATCAGGTCTGCTGATAGCGGATTTTTTGTTTCTGGGGGCAGAAGACAATGAAGAAGTCGGATGTGTTGATTTACGACACCACTTTGAGGGACGGCACGCAGGGATATCAGATAAGCTTTTCCGCGGAGGATAAGCTGCGCATAGCCAGAAGACTGGATGACGCCGGTTTCCACTATATAGAGGGAGGATGGCCGGGTTCAAACCCCAGGGACATGCGTTTTTTCCGGATGGCCGGGGAGGTAGAGCTTAAACACGCGCGCCTTACAGCGTTTGGCAGCACGAGAAAGCCCGGCCTGTCACCTGACGATTGTCCCAATATACGGGCTTTGCTGGAGGCGAATACACCGGTTGTGACCATTTTCGGAAAAAGCTGGGATCTTCACGCGACGGAAATCCTGGGAATTTCGCCGGATGAAAACCTGTCACTGATTGAGGATTCCATCCGGCATCTTAAGTCAAAGGGCAAAGAGGTAATCTATGACGCGGAGCATTTCTTCGACGGATACAAGAACAATCCTCAATACGCGCTCAAGACAATACAGGCAGCCTTGGACGCGGGCGCCGACAACACAGCCCTCTGTGATACCAATGGGGGAACTCTCACGTGGGAGCTGAGCGAAATCTTTAAAGATGTGGCGTCTCTAATCCCTCCGGAACGTCTCGGTATTCACGCGCACGATGATTGCGGTCTGGCGGTGGCCAATTCGCTTTCCGCCGTCATGCTCGGAGCCGCAATGGTGCAGGGAACAGTAAACGGATATGGTGAGCGATGCGGAAATGCCGACCTGATCTCTGTCATAGGCAACCTTGACCTGAAAATGGGAAAGAGGTGCCTTCCGGAATCATCAGTCCGGCGTCTTACCGGCCTGTCACGTTATGTAAGCGATATTGCTAATACGCCCCATGTCAAGTCGAAACCCTTTGTCGGCAGCAACGCGTTTGCCCACAAGGGGGGCGTGCATGTAAGCGCTATTTCAAAAAATTCCGCAGCCTATGAACACACAGATCCAGAACTCGTGGGAAACAGGCGCAGGGTGATCGTGTCGGATCTTTCAGGCAGGAGCAATATCGAACATAAGGCGAGAGAACTGGGCATCGATCTCGGCAAAGACAGCGGTGTGAGCAAAAAAATTGTCCGGGACATAAAAAAGATGGAAGATGAAGGATATCAATTTGACGCAGCTGACGGTTCCCTTTCGCTCTTGATGAAGAGGGCGATCGGCAGCCTCAGGGAACCCTTCTCTCTTGAGTCTTTTCGTGTGATAGACGAGAAGACAAAGGACGATTCCTCCCACTCTCAGTCTATGATAAAGATATCCGTAGGTGGAGAATATGAGATTACCGCCGCCGAGGGAAATGGGCCCGTCAACGCCCTGGATAATGCCCTCAGAAAGGCATTAAGCAAATTTTATCCCCGGATCAGCGAAATGAACCTTGTAGACTTTAAGGTCAGGATACTGGAAGGAACCGACGGGACCGCAGCTAAGGTGCGCGTTCTGCTGGAATCGCGTGATGACAGTGAGGAGTGGACCACTATCGGGGTGTCTGAAAATATTATCGAGGCAAGCTGGCACGCGCTGGTCGACAGTATGCAGTATAAATTGAGTAAGGATAACGAAACCGATCATGTCCCGGAGGAGAAGGAATAGATGAAGTCAGAAGAAAACAGGGTGTTTATATTCGACACGACCCTGCGTGACGGGGAGCAATCGCCCGGTTTCAGTATGAATTCCGATGAAAAACTCAGGTTCGCGAGGCAGCTGGAGAAGCTGGGGGTTGATATTATCGAGGCCGGGTTTCCTGTCGCGTCGGAGGGGGATTTCGCGTCGGTTCAACGGATAGCTGGTGAGATAAAGAAATCACAGGTTGCCGCGCTTGCCAGAACCAGCCTTGGAGATATCGACAGGGCGTGGGACGCGGTCAGGGACGCGGTTTTTCCCCGGATACACACTTTTATCTCAACGTCTGATATACACATAAAACACATGTTGAAGATGACGAGAGAGCAGGTCCTGAAAGAGGCGCACACTGCGGTGAAATATGCATGCAGTCTCACCGGGAATGTGGAATTCTCTGCCCAGGACGCCACAAGGACAGACAGAAAATACCTGTGTGAGGTAGTGGAGACTGTTATAGACGCGGGCGCCACAACCGTTAATATACCCGATACGGTTGGATATGCCATGCCGGATGAGTTCGGAGAATTGATAGCATACCTGTTTGACAATGTAGGCAATATAAAGAAGGCTGTTATATCCGTCCACAGCCATGACGATCTCGGCGTCGCGGTTGCCACCTCTATTTCGGGCCTGAAGGCGGGGGCAAGACAGGTGGAGTGCACGATAAACGGCATAGGCGAGAGAGCGGGCAACGCTTCATTGGAAGAGGTTGTCATGGCCCTTGAAACGAGGAGAGATATCCTGGGACTTTACACAAACATCAAGACGAAACAGATATATCACTCATCGAGATTGCTGTCTGACATAACAGGAGTGCAGGTTCAGCCCAACAAGGCGATCGTCGGGGCTAACGCTTTTGCCCATGAATCCGGGATCCATCAGGCTGGTCTTATCAGGGATAAGATGACGTACGAGATTATGACCCCGGAGGCAGTGGGGGTGCCGGACACGAATATTGTTCTGGGGAAACACTCCGGACGGAACGCCATCAGGGAACATCTCAAGAAGATGGGATTCGATCTTGCCAGGAAGGAAGTGGATATAGTATTCAAACGGTTTAAGGAACTCGCGGATATAAAAAAAGAGATGTTCGATGAGGATATCGAGGCAATCATTGCCGAGGATATATTCAGAAAGCCCGACAAGTACAAGCTCCTGTACCTCAATGTGGTGAGCGGAAACGCGGCGATCCCGACCGCGACCGTTCAGATGGAGATAAACGGGGAGGTTATGCAGGAGGCATATTTTGGTGTTGGTCCGGTCGATGCCACCTTTGCCACCATCAGAAAGATTACGGACACAAATCATCGTCTGGTCAAATATCTGGTGCACGCCGTGACGGAGGGCACCGACGCGCAGGGAGTGGTTACCGTTCAACTCCGACACAAGAAACGTATTATTTCAGGGCGAGGTTCGGATCCCGATGTCCTTGTCGCGTCGGCAAAGGCGTATATAAACGCGCTGAACAGGATTGAATCTTTTCAGTACGTGACGATGCAAAATGGAAAATCCCTCAGGAGATACAAATATGTCAATGACCATTACAGAGAAAATCCTGGCTGCTCATGCCGGGCGTGACAGGGTTTCCCCCGGAGACCTGATAGAGGCAAAGGTTGATGTGGCCCTCGCGAATGACGTGACGGCGCCCCTTGCAATCAAGGTATTCAACGAGATAGGGGTTAAGAAGGTATTTGACACCGACAGGGTGGTCCTGGTGGCCGATCACTTTGTTCCCAACAAGGATATTGCCTCGGCGGAGCAGGTCAAACTTGTGCGTGAGTTTGCCCGGCGGCAGGACCTGAGAAACTACTTTGAGGGGGGCGAATCTGGAATAGAGCATGTAATACTTCCCGAGAAGGGACTTGTTCTTCCTGGGCAGCTCATTATAGGAGCCGACAGCCATACCTGCACCTATGGCGCTTTGGGTGCATTTTCCACCGGCGTTGGGAGCACTGATCTCGGGGCGGTGATGGCCACCGGTGAAGTATGGCTCAAAGTCCCTCCGACCATTCTGTTGAGATATGAAGGTTCTCTTGGGCCCCATGTGGGAGGAAAAGATCTGATATTGCACACTATTGGTCTTCTGGGTGTGGAAGGAGCCCTCTATCGTGCCATGGAATTTACCGGCAGTGTGATCAGCAGACTCCCCATGTATCAGAGATTCACAATGTCGAATATGGCCATAGAGGCAGGTGGGAAGAATGGGATCATGGAGCCCGATGAGACAACGCTTGCCTATGTTGCCGGAAGAACATCCTTAAAACCCGATATATTCAGGAGTGACCCTGACGCCGACTACGAGCGGGTGATCGATATCGATGTGAGCGGTATAGAACCGCAGGTCGCGTTTCCGCACCTTCCTTCGAACGTGTGTCCGGTTTCAGAAGTGGGAAATCTTCCGATTGACCAGGTGTTTATCGGTTCTTGCACGAATGGATGGCTGGAAGATCTCCGTGACGCGGCACACATCCTGAAGGGAAGAAGGGTCTCTCCCGGTCTGCGACTCATAATCATACCTAGCTCTCCGCTGATATACAAAATGGCGATGCAGGAGGGTATTCTGGAGACATTTCTGGACGCGGGGGCCGTTATCGGCCCGCCCTGTTGCGGTCCCTGCCTGGGGGGGCATATGGGTATTCTCGCGTCTGGTGAAAGGGCGGTGGCTACTACAAATCGTAATTTTGTAGGGAGAATGGGACATCCGGAGAGCGAAGTCTATCTTGCCAATCCCTTTGTGGCGGCGTCGTCGGCAATTCTCGGCAGAATCGGAGGTCCAGACGATCTTTGATGTTGAACCTACAGCGTGACGTTTGTGAACGAGCAGAGGCAGTGAAATCGCTGCTGCAGAAAAGATATGGGAAAGGGAACAGATAATGAAGATTCGAGGAAAAGTCTGGAAATTTGGTGACGATGTCGATACCGATGTTATTATTCCGGCGTGCTACCTTAATGTATCCGACGGCGAAGAACTGGCAAAGAAATGTTTTGAGGATGCGAGGCCCGAGTTCTCGACTAATGTCTCTCAGGGAGATATTCTCGTCGCGGGGAGAAATTTTGGGTGCGGTTCTTCACGGGAGCATGCGCCGCTGGCTATTAAGTCGGCAGGTATCGGTGTCGTTGTCGCAAAAAGTTTCGCACGCATCTTTTATCGAAATGCCTTTTTTATAGGACTCCCGTTGATAGAATCTGAAGAGGCTGTCAACGGTCTTTCTGAGGGCGCCGAAGTAGAAATCGATTTTGAGACCGGGAAGATAGAAAATAGAAAAACGGAAGAGGTGTATCATTCGAGGCCGACTCCTGATTTTATGAGAGATCTTATTAAACTCGGAGGATTAGTTAATTACGTAAGAGAGAAGAAATTCAACCTTCGGTGAACGTAACTTTTCAATGAAAATGAGATTCTTCTGGCAACAATTTAGTGTAGCGCCGGCTCGCTATTTGGTGCCACCGGTTTATTAACGCTCTTTGCAGAATACCCCGCGGCTTGCCGCGGGGATGAATGCATGCTTTGCCCAAGGGGTTATAAGGGGGAGAGGAGCGGTCCCTTATCCGCATAGGCTCTTGTGTAACAATATGATATAAGACCGTTATGACGATCAAGCGAACGAGTCATGCGGTCTACGACACGAGTTATCATCTGGTGTGGTGTTCGAAGTACCGCAAGAAGATTTTTGAGCGGGCGGATTTTCGGGAACGAGCGGGACAGCTCATCCGAGAGATCAGCGAGGATTATGGGTTCGACGTGATTGAGATGGAAATATCTAT
>JAFDAR010000295.1 GCA_019313735.1 Deltaproteobacteria bacterium
AAAATTTCTTGACTTCAGGAAATTTCTGACAGAATTGGGAGGAATGCCCTCTCTGGAGCAGGTAGAAGAGATAGAGATAAAGCAGGAACCCGGCTACAAGCAATTTTATCTCGAGGTATGGCTGGCAATTGGGTAAGAGTGGTGTATGTAAGGTGCACAAGTTGCTTTGAAGTTGAGATTATAAGGGAATTATGAAAAGGGTTAAAGTATCGACAAGGGAAATAGTGATAGTAGCTATTATGTTGGCCGCTGTTCTGTATGGTGTTTATGGTTTCTTTATTGCTTCGCCGCCGACGCCGATAGAAATTGTAACGTCGGAGAGTGCAGCAGGAATAGACAATCTCATAACGGATGCTTCAAAGCTTTTAAAAGACAGCGGCTCTTACCCGATTTATGCTGGTATTGTTGCCAGTGCTGAGGATAATTGGGAGAGAGATCCTTTTTGTAAAGACAACAGCTACTCGACGGACGGTATGGGTCTGGGGTTGGAATATACCGGTTATCTAAAGCTCGGCAATAGAAAGATAGCGATTATAAACAACGTGATCTATGAACTCGGGGAAGAACTTGAACTTGGGGGATATGCCATTATTAGAGGAATAACCTTTAATGGAGGGCAAGACGTTGAGGGTAATCAGAGGAGAAAGATTGACGCGGTTGTTCCTGATGGTTATGGTTGGTGTATTTGTTTTGGGATGTGCCGGCACAAAAGAGATAAAGGAAGATCCTTTTTTTGCAAAATGGAATCTCGAGGCGAAGAAGTCCATAGGCACATCACCGGTTGCCACGGTTCGCTCACTGGAAATACCGGGTGAGCCAGGCATGACAGGAGATCTAGGAACAAAGGCAAAGGCTCTCCCGACCAGGAAGATAACGCTTATAATGCGTGACACCGACATAAGTGTTATCCTTCGCGCACTGGCCAGGGCGGCCAGACAGAATATAATAATCAACTCTGAAATAACTGGCAAAGTCAGTGTGGACTTCAGGCGGGTTCCCTGGAATGAAGCATTCCACAGTATTGCGCGTTCCAGGATGCTTACATACACATGGGATGGTAATATCATAAGAATAACAACAATCGCGGACCTGAAGAACGATCTCGAGATGGAAAAGATTCAGAGAGAGCGGAGGGAACAACAGATTGTAAGAAGCAGGTTGTCTCCATTAGTGACGATGGTTATCCCCGTTGATTATGCGGATTCCGGTAAACTCAAGGAAACTCTTGAAGGTTTTCTGACCAGGAATGACAAAGGCGAATCCTATGGTTCGGTGATGGTAAATGAGCACACCAATTCGCTTATTATACAGGCGACCAGGGGTGATCTTAAGAGAATTATTCCCATGATCAACAAGATTGACAAGCCTACCCCACAGATCCGGATAGAGGCGAATATTGTTGAAACAAACCAGGATACTGCCAGAGACCTTGGAATCCAGTGGGGTGGCGCATATGGCGGGACAGCGGGAAGTTATCATTATACTGCCGCCGGGAACAGCGCCGAAGCTGGTGCGAGTACCGGGGATATGGTGGTTGACTTTCCGGTAGGCGCAAACGCCATAGCGACAGCAGGCGGATTGTCCGCGCTTGGTCTGACATTTGGAACAGTGGGTGGAAATCTTCTTCAGATGCAGTTGACTGCATTGGAGTCGGAAGGCAAGCTGAATATCCTGTCCAGCCCCTCTATAACCACGCTGGACAATCAGATGGCATTCACCGAGAACGGCGAAAGAATCCCCTATGTCTCTTATGAAGACGGAGATCAGGAAGTCAAATGGGAAGACGCTGTCCTCCGTCTGGAGATCACACCTCATGTAATCGACGGCGAAAGAATGAAAATGAAAATAATCGTCAAAAAAGATGAAGTTGATCCCTCACGAGATGTCCAGGGAAATCCGTATATTATCAAGAAACAAACCGATACGACACTGATAGTCAGGGATGGGGAGACCATCGTTATATCAGGACTCAGCAAACAGAGGAATATAGCAGGAAACAGCGGAATCCCATTGTTAAGGAATATCCCCGGTCTGGGCTATTTGTTTAAAGGTGAAAGCAAGTCGGAGAAACTGGAAAAGGTGTTGATCTTTATCACGCCCCATATCCTTGAGCCTGACGCTTAGAGAATAATTCCGGGGACACGATACTTGTGCGGCCGGGCAAGGTCGTGTAATCAAATGGGTGTGAATCCCATTCCGGAAGGTAAGCCAGCCACCGGATAGCGAGTCCTTGGAGGGTTGATGGTAACATCAACCTT
>JAFDAR010000296.1 GCA_019313735.1 Deltaproteobacteria bacterium
ACCAAAAACGGCTAAGCCCTTGTTATTTCTGGTACCCCCGGGGCGATTCGAACGCCCGACACACGGATTAGGAATCCGTTGCTCTATCCTACTGAGCTACGGGGGCAGATGTATCTGAAGGTGGGATTCCTAACATTATTTAAAAAGAGAGTCAACGATATTACAAGAATATTTCCATGCGGCATTAAATGTTCAGCAGTGGCTCTCTATTATTCTTTTCTCAGAGAAATCCAATAGTTTCAGATAGTCTGCCGTTACCCCCTCAAGAACGGCCCGGGGAATTAGACCTATCAGTTCGGACTCAAGGATGTCAACGCCATGTTCGCCAGCCTTTCTTCTTACGGCATCGAAGACCGTGCGTATGGAAGTCGTTTCATAATCTGTAAGATTCATTGATACCTGGGCGATGTTTCTGCTCTTGAGGAGTACCCCTATCGCCTGAACGTTCCTGAAACCGCCACTTGAATATCGTATCGATCCAGCTATATCTCTCGCAAGCGCGATATCATTTGAATTCAGGTTTATGTTGAATGCTTTTGTCTCTGAGGCCCTCATATTGCCCCCTGCGGATATCCGCCAGCTTCTTTCTTCCCGGCTCAAGTGCCGCCTCTCCATAGAAGTAGACGGGAACATTGTTTCTCCTGCCGAATATATGTCCAAACCTGTGTGCCGTCTCCACCGCGTCTAACATATCCGCGCCCTCCAGTGGGACAAAGGGAACTACATCAACAGCGCCGATGCGGGGATGGACGCCACTGTGTCTTCTCATGTCTATTAGCTCGGCAGCCCTGTCGCAGGCCGCAATCGCTCCGCGCAACGTGGCTTCAGGCGAACCGATAAATGTCAACACGCTCCTGTTGTGGTCGGTGTCCATACTGAAATCCAGTACCTTGACACCTTCAGTCTGGGCGGTGGCGTTCACAATAGCTTCTACAATCTCGGGATTTCTTCCCTCGCTGAAATTGGGGATGCATTCGATGATCTTCATGTCTATGCCTGGTATATCTTTCTTGATGGGAGTTCTACGCATGTAAGGAAGCCGCCATAGACTGCGCCGGTGTCGATCCCTATCCTGCTGGGGAGAAAGAGGGGCTTTGAATGTGACATGGGTGTGTGGCCGAAGACAACAGTTTTCCCAAAATCGCAGGAGGACATTATAAAGTCATGGCGTATCCACAGCATATCGTAGATATTCTGGTCCTTCAATGAAACATTCTCCCTGAGTCCTGCGTGGACGAAGATATAATCGTCCGTTTCATAGCAGTAAAGGAGGGAATTGAAAAAATCCATGTGACTATCCGGTACATTGAGCTCTTTATCCCCGTGTGCGCTGCGGTATCCATACGAGGCAACAGTGGTGTCCCCGCCGTTGAACAGATAAAGGTCCTCGTCTTTATTGAGGCACACATAATCGAGAAACATCTGTTCGTGATTTCCCTTCAGGCATATTACCCTGCGTATCTTCTTCCTGAGATCAAGCACAAAATCCACGACGCCCCTGGGGTCAGGTCCCCTGTCTATATAATCTCCAATAAAGACAAGGGTATCTTCTTCGCTGTTGATTCCAATCTGTGGGATCAGGCCTTCCAGTTTGGAGAGGCAACCATGGATGTCACCTATGACAAATATTTTTTCCATAACGTCCCCGCTATCCGAACAGGGCATCTACAAATTCTTCACTCTTGAAACGCCGCAGGTCGTCCAGCCCTTCGCCGACGCCTATGTATCGGATCGGTATCTCCAGCTCCTGTGCTATTCGTATTATGATTCCCCCCTTCGCCGTGCCGTCCAGTTTTGTGAGGGCTATTCCGGTGATGCCAATCTCCTGGTGGAACATTTTTGCCTGCAAAACGGCGTTTTGCCCGGTGGTCGCGTCGAGGACGAGAAGGGTCTCATGCGGCGCGCCCCCCAGCTCTCTGCCCATGATGCGTTTGATCTTCTTGAGTTCATCCATAAGATTGGTCTTTGTGTGCAGCCTGCCCGCGGTGTCTATAAGCATGACGGCATTTCTCGACTTTGCCGCGTGGATCGCGTCAAAGACAACCGCGGAGGGATCCGCCCCCATTTTCTGTTTGATGAGCGGGGCATCGGTTCTCTGTGCCCATATCCCTAACTGTTCAACAGCCGCGGCCCTGAATGTATCGGCCGCGACCAGCAGCAGGGGGATTTTGTT
>JAFDAR010000297.1 GCA_019313735.1 Deltaproteobacteria bacterium
CATCACATCACCGGCTATGGTACCGAGCTCACTTAAAAGCTTGTCAATATCAGCTTGTTGCTCCGTTCTGGTAATATCCCCGCCTGCCCTGATATATGTCTCACCATCTGTTCCAGGCACGATATCCACATATTTGTCGCCTAGGATGCCATACGACTTTATCTTGGCCTCCACATCCTCTTCCAGTTTTACTGACGGGAGTATCCTCAACGTAACCAGCGCCTTGCCGTCTTTGAGGGATATGTCTTCGACCCTTCCCACCTCCACGCCCGCTATCTGGACGGAGGCATCCTTCTCAAGGCCCGTCGCGTTATCAAATACCACGTTCACCAGGTATCCCCTCTTGAGGCCGAACCCGTATTCGCCGACCCTGAAGGACATATACCCCAATA
Source organism: Deltaproteobacteria bacterium (assembly GCA_019313735.1). Lineage (GTDB taxonomy): Bacteria > Desulfobacterota > Syntrophia > Syntrophales > UBA2210 > UBA2210. The sequence continues at coordinate 393 of JAFDAR010000297.1, forward strand.
TAAGCAATGCTGCCAGAACGAACAGACCCACCTTTGCTTCCGTGCTGATTGAAGACATCTTCTTCTCCATTCTTAGTCATTGTGGTCTTGACTTTTGAATTTCCACCGCTTTGTCATTAATCACACTTATCGGGCCCTCAAGGCTCCCGGAAAGAAATTGCCTCAGCACAGGATTTGAGGACATCTTTATCTCTTCGGGAGTCCCATATTCTATGATCTTACCTTCATAAAGCATGGCTATTTTGTGACCCACCGTAAAAATTGACTGGACATCATGGCTTATGACCACACAGGTCAGATCAAACCTTCTCTGTGTTTTAACAATAAGTTCGTTTATTGCCTCTGTCATAACAGGATCCAGACCGGTAGTGGGTTCATCAAACAGGACGATTTGCGGATGCATCGCGATTGCCCTGGCAAGCCCCACCCTCTTCCTCATACCACCGCTCAATTCTGAAGGCATTTTATCTTCAACACCGGTAAGACCGACTGCCCTCAGTCTTTCTTTCACTATCTCTCTTATTTCTTTCTCTTTCTTTCCGGTATGCTCTTTTAATGGAAAAGCGACATTCTCCATTACATTCATGGAATCAAAGAGCGCCGCTTCCTGAAACAGCATGCCGAACTTCTTCCTTATCTCATTCAGATCCCTGTCGTTAAGCGAGGCGACATCAACACCATCAACAAACACCTGCCCACTGTCAGGCTTTAAAAGACCGATAATATGCTTCAGGAGGACACTCTTTCCTCCACCGCTGCCACCGATAATAACGGTGGTTTTGCCGTCCTCGATATCAAGAGTCAGACCATCCAGAACTTTTTGCCGCCCAAATGATTTATGAATATCAACAAGCTTGATCATATATCTATAATTTCCGGTTTCGAGTTTCTGTTTAGCAGAGTTTGTACGACTTTTGCCATACTTTCAACTCGCTGTAGTTTTTTAGCCTTTCACTTGAATCCTCGAATCCTTGGCCCCTTGATCCCTGATTTTTATAGTTTTAGCCTTTTCTCTCTTAAAACATAATTGCCGTAAGAAAGTAGTCACTTATCAGGATTGACACGGATGCCAGCACCACCGCCTCCGTGGTAGCCCTTCCCACCCCTTCGGCGCCTCCTGTCGCGATAAATCCTTTGTGGCATCCTACCAAAGACAGAATGAGCCCAAAAAATGCCGCCTTGGTTAGACCATGGTAAATATCACCCAGATCTACAAGTTTAGTGATATTATTTATAAAAGCGCCTGAATTAATGCCCAGAACGGGCACCCCCACAAAATATCCCCCCAGGATTCCCATAAAGTCAGACACAACGGTGAGGAGGGGAAGCATCAGCACTCCCGCGATTACCCTTGGGACTATAAGATGTTTAACGGGATTCGCGGCCATGACATACAGGGCGTCTATCTGTTCAGTCACGCGCATCGTTCCCAGTTCCGCCGCCATGGCCGAACCCGCCCTGGCGGTTACCATCAAAGCGGTGAGAACAGGCCCGAGTTCCCTGGTCATCCCCAGCGCGACTGTAGAACCAACGAGGCTTTCCGCGTTAAACATCCGAAAACCGTAATAACCCTGCAGGGCCATGACCATGCCAGTAAACGTGCCGGTGAGAACGACGACAAAGATGGACTTGACGCCGACGAATTCCATCTGCCTGAAGATCAGGCGCAGTTTCAGCGGGGGCCTGACCATCCACATCAAAACGGAGAGGAAGAGGAGAAGAATCCTCCCCATCTCCTCAATATTCTCCAGAACGGCTCTTCCAAAATTATCAACTGCAGCGGCAATCTTATTCATAAAGCACCGAAACGTGTATCCAGGTCAAACGGTGACAAAAGACAGCGGATACAGGCCCTGAAATGAAAGATATCCATAATCCGGTTATAATGGTCCACCTGCGTAATCCCTGAAGCCGCCGCCTGGTGAAAGAGTACCGTGGAGGGCGTCATTCCCGGCAGGCTGTTCGGTTCAAGCACCACTATCCGCCCATCACCCGGCACAAACATATCTATCCTCGCGTAGGCCTTCAGGCCCAGGGCCAGAAATGCCCTTACAGCCACATCCTGTATTCTTTTCAGGACATCCTCCGGCAATCTTGCGGGCGTCTTGTTTTCTCCCTGACCATACAGGAATTTGTCTTCCAGCGAAAGAACCCCTCTTGTAGGTATCGTCTCTGAGGGCACGAGGGCGACAGGCATGTTATTTCCTACAATACCACACGTTACCTCCATTCCCTCAATGAATTCTTCGACCAGCGCCACATTGTCCCAATCAAAGGCGCCTGTAACGGCATTGGAGACATCCTCCAGCAATAAAATCTTCCTGACAGCGGTACTGCACCCCTCCCGGGCAGGCTTGACAACACAGGGCAGGCCGATTTCTTCTTCTATCTCCCTGAGGATATCCTCTCTTCCGCTCTTCCATCGCCCGACAGAAACAGCCACTGTACGTGGAACATCTATCCCGCTCATCGCGAGGACTTTTCTGGAGGCATATTTATCCATGCCGAGCGCCGAGGCAAGGACACCGGAACCCACATAGGGGACTCTCAGAAGTTCCAGAAGCCCCTGGATACAACCATCTTCGCCGTATTTGCCGTGGAGTCCCAGATATACTATATCAACAAGGGTTTTCAGATCCTCATACGGAACCCTTTTCGCCTCATCCTCCAGATCGCATTCGATATCTCCGGTAGAATTTCTCATCAACATCTTGACCGGTATTTCCCACAAAAGACCACTGCTATCCATGAATACAGGTTATATTTCTCCCGCTCTCAAGAGATATTTCTCTCTCTGAAGAAATCCCCCCCATGACTATCCCCACCCTCATTTTTTCGGGTTTTGTTTCTTTCACAATAGTTTCCCGCTCCATCAAAAACCAACCGTCAGGCCGACATACGGCCCCTTGAATTCAATATCCGCGTACACATCACTGATATTATCCACATCCAGTTTCATGATCCTATACCCCCCATGGATGTCCAGAAACGGGAAGGGGGTCAGGGAAACCTCTGCCAACCCTTCATAAAAGGTGTTGCCTGAGTATCCAATGCCCGCTCCCTTTACCCTCGCCTCAAGGATATCGGCGAGAACACCCACATGCACCGCCAAGCCGACCATGGGGACAGGCGCCATGAAGTCCTCCCTCTCGTTAAATCCAAGGTCCGATGCCTTCAGACTGGCTTCCCCATCAATATACTTGACCTTGCCGATGATACCCACAGATAATCCCGCCAAGATGTTTTCCATATCCACAACATCGTACTGATATTCCAGATCGAGCATTGTGAATTCGAGATCCGACTGAACGAAGGTGGTGCCGGTATACTCCTTTCCCATAAAATAGATCGTTTTACCCAAGTCCTTTTCACCCGAATAATCGGCCTTTGTATACATGAGGCTTAAGTGGTGTCTTCCTATCCCGGCAAAGGCCTCGACAGAGGGGTAGCTCTCATCGCCGATGCCAAGGTCATTCTCCGCATTGATGTTCGTCCCCACGACCCCGTTCTTGTCCACCCTGAAATCTCCGGAAATTTCGGGCCACCACCAGTATCCCCGTGCCCCGACCTCAAACGCCTGCACCGAAGCGGAACAGATCAAAAGAAAAATAAAAACACTCAGTGTACATACAATCGTTGGCCTGTTCTTTTTCATTGCGTATTCTCCTCTCTCATCCTTACATTATTGTAACGGACCTTTTTTCTCTCTATGAATCCCGGTCGAAGCCTCTATAAGTTCGGATATTATCATGGATGGAAGCATGCCGGCCTCCGCGGCCTGTTCGAAGAAGAAAGACGAGGGCGCCATCCCTGAAGACGAATTGGGGTCTGTAAT
>JAFDAR010000021.1 GCA_019313735.1 Deltaproteobacteria bacterium
AACCGTAAACCGTAAACTGTTACTTTCTGAGGCAAATCGATGAAAAAGCGAATCTTGAGTGGTATGCGCCCGACCGGAAGACTGCATCTGGGCAATCTTCACGGGGCGCTCGCGAACTGGGTGGATATCCAGAATAGAGACATATACGATTGTTTTTACTTTATCGCCGACTGGCACGCGCTCACAAGTGATTATAAAGACACCGATCTTATAAAGGCAAACTCCCTGGACATAGTTGTGGACTGGCTGAGCGTTGGGCTGGACCCTGCCAGGAGCACCATGTTTATCCAGTCGGAAGTAAAGGAACATGCCGAACTGTTCCTGATACTCTCCATGATAACACCCCTCTCGTGGTTAGAGAGAAATCCCACATATAAAGAGATGAAGGAGGAATTGTCCGACAGGGATATTTCAACGTTCGGCTTTTTCGGATATCCCGTTCTCCAGGCCGCGGACATAATAATGTACAAGGCCTATGGCGTACCGGTTGGTGTGGATCAGCTTCCACATGTGGAACTCACTCGTGAGATAGCGAGGAGGTTTAACTTTCTGTACAAAGATATATTTCCCATTCCCGAACCCCTTCTGACCGAGGTGCCGAAACTTCTCGGGATTGACGGAAGAAAGATGAGCAAATCGTACGATAATTCCATCTATCTTCGTGATCGGGAAGATGTGCTGAGACAGAAGGTTTCTTCCATGTTTACCGACCCGCAGAGGATGCGGAAAAAAGATCCGGGGAGACCGGAGATCTGCAACGCCTTCGCGTTTCACCAGATATATTCGCCCTCTTCAGAGGTGGACGAAATATCAGATGGGTGCAAAAAGGCCGATATCGGGTGTGTTGAATGCAAAAAGCGTCTCGCGCGGCGGATACTGGATAAGATGGCGCCCATACACGAACGGCAGGATTATTATCTGAACCATCTCGAGGATGTAAGGGGAATAATAGCCGATGGCATACAGAAGGCCTCGAAGATAGCGCGTCTCACCATGGAACAGGTAAGGGAAGCAGTAAAGATATGACAACCGGGGCTTATGAAATCAAGCTGGATATATTTGAGGGCCCTCTGGATCTGTTGCTCTACCTGATCAGAAAGAACGAAGTAGATATATACGATATTCCCATTGCCCTCATAACCAGGCAGTATATGAAATATATCGACGCGATGAAGTCCCTCAATCTTGACCTTGCAGGTGAATATCTGGTGCTCGCCGCCACGTTGACACACATCAAATCGAGAATGCTTCTGCCCGTCAGTGAAGAAGATGAAGAAGAAGAGAAGGATCCGCGTGAAGAACTTGTCAGGCAGCTTCTGGAGTATAAGGCATTCAAGGAAGCGGCGCTGGGTCTGGACAGGATGAACATCCTTGGCCGGGATGTGTTTGGCAGGGATCATGCCGGGGAAGAGATTGGGAAGGATGAGCAGTCTCTCAGGGAAATCGGTATATTTGAACTTGTCGAGGCCTTCCGGAGAATAAGTATCGATACAGGTCAGAAAGATTTGATGGAGATAGATGTCGAAAAGATGTCCCTTTCTGACAGGATAAATGATATAGTGGACGAACTGGAAAAGAGAGGTGAGCTTACCTTCACCGATCTCCTGGAGGACGAGGGCAACCGCATGAGGTTGATATACACCTTTCTGGCCATCCTGGAACTTATGAAACTTAGAATAATCAGGGCGTATCAGGCAGTTCCATACGGGACCATAAGGATATGCCTTGCGGGAAGATAGATGGATAACCTGAAGGCCATAATTGAAGCCCTTATCTTTGTTTCAGATACACCCATAACATCCTCAAGGATGGTGGGGATCATGGAGGATGTGAAGGAAAAGGAGATCTCTTCCGCAATTGATGATCTCGTAAGGGAATATGAAGAGAGAAATGGGGGCATATTCCTGAGGGAGATTGCCGGGGGATACCAGTTCAGGACCGGTGAGACGGTGGGATCATGGGTGCAGAAACTGAAGGGGCAAAAGCCGGCGGCTTTGAGCCCGGCCGCGATGGAAACGCTTGCGGTCGTTGCTTACAGGCAGCCCGTTGTGAGGTCTGAGATAGAAAAAGTGCGGGGTGTGGACATAAGTGGCACCCTGAGAGGATTACTGGAGAAAAATCTTGTAAGAATAGTGGGGAGAAAGGATGTCCCGGGCAGACCCATGATCTATGGAACTACCAGGAGATTTCTTGAGACATTCGGGCTCAAGACCCTTTCGGATCTGCCCACGCTCAGAGAATTCAGAGAGTTGGAAGAATAATCCCTGTGGAAGAACGCATTCAGAAAGTAATAGCCAGGTGCGGTATAGCATCCCGGCGCGCGGCGGAACAGATGATGCGGGACGGCCGGGTCAGCGTTAATGGCGTGATAATAACACAACCTGGGGTAAAGGCCGATGCCTCACGCGACAAAATACGTGTTGACGGGGGGCTTATATCCGGGGACGCGGTGAGTCCGGTATATCTGATGTTGAACAAGCCGAGGGGATATGTTGTTACACTGAACGATCCACAGAACAGACCGATTGTCACCGATCTGTTAAGGGGTGTTCCTGAGAGAGTATTTCCTGTAGGGAGGCTTGATTACGATTCGGAAGGGTTACTCTTGATGTCCAATGACGGCAACTTTTCACACATGGTACAGCATCCGGCATTCAAGATACCCAAGACCTATATGGTAAAGGTCAGGGGTAACCTTACGAAGAATAATATTGAGGTCATAAGAAAGGGCGCCATGCTGGAGGATGGCAGCTTTAAACCGATCTGGGCGGCTATGGAAAAGAGCAACAAAAAAAGCTGCTGGGTTGAGTTGACAATACTTGAGGGGAGAAACAGAATAATAAGAAGATTTTTCGATTCGACAGATCATCCTGTGGCGAGGCTGATAAGAACAGCTATTGGCGATATCAGCCTCGGAGATCTCAGGACCGGAGAATACAGGTATATGCAGAAAAAAGAAATAGAAGGTCTGATTGGACTCTCAGGATCGCGGGATAAAAAAGATCTGTCTGAAAAACAATGAAAATTATCTTGACTTTAATAATAAAATAAATAATATCTGGAAGAAATTCTCTGCCGAAAGTGTGAAACCTTTGCAGAGTGTTCAATTTTGTTCAAATTCAAGGAGGGCGAGAATTTTAACCACAGGAATATATTGGATATTTCGAGGATTAAAATTTGAGACTGACGCAGAAACTGGGCAAAAGGGGACGTTATGTAAAGGTCTCAGTGTAGAGTGGTTTTTAAGCTTATCATGACAAGTCGATAGGGAGGTCTTATGAACAAGTCGGAATTGATAGATGCCTTGGGTAAAAAAGAGGGCCTTACAGAAAGACAGGCTGCGGATGTCGTCAATCTGATCTTTAAAGGATTTGGCAATCAGCTCAAGAGTGGGGGCAGAATAGAGATCAGGGGATTTGGGAGTTTTGTCGTAAGGAACTACGATTCGTACACGGGAAGGAATCCTAAGACAGGAGAGACTATACATGTGGCTCCCAAGAAACTCCCCTTTTTCAAGGTCGGTAAAGAGCTTAAGGAAAGAGTAGATTCCGGGAAATAAATAGAGCGATATCTTTATCTTTCGTAAACAAATCCGGGAAATCAAGCCACAGGTTTATGAGCCCTTTGCAGAATGTTCAATTTTGTTCAAGTTCAAGGAAGGCGAGAATTTTAACCACAGGTATATATTGGATATTTCGAGGATTAAAATTCGAGACTGACGCAGAAATTGGGCAAAAGGGGACGTTATGCAAAGGTCTCAATATATTTCAGTCAAGAGAGGGGTAATGCCCCTCTCTTTGATTTTGAGGGCCGGAAGCATTCTCATAAGGTGCCGGTATCTGCATTTCTTCAGATCCCCCTCCAATCTTAATTCCCGGTAACATACGCTGGTATCTTTTATGTCCACAGGAAAATTCCATATTCATACCTTTGGCTGCCAGATGAATGTTCATGACTCGGAGCAGATGGCGCAAATTCTCAGTGACGCGGGATATGTTAAGACGGATAAAGCCGACCGAGCGGATGTTATCATCGTCAATACCTGCAGCGTAAGGGAAAAAGCGGCCCAGAAGGCGTACAGTCAGCTTGGAAGGTTAAAAAAATTAAGGGAAAAGCGGCCCGGTCTTGTTATTGGAGTGGCTGGATGTCTTGCCCAGGAACACGGGGCCGGATTCTTCAGGAGAGCCCCATATCTTGATCTTGTCCTTGGCACGCATAACATACACCGCCTTCCCGGGATCATAGAGGAGATTAACAATGCCGGATCCCGGGTTGTGGACACCTCTTTCCGCGAATCAGTAAGATCTCTGGGTATCCGAACCCTGCCTCCTGATGGAGATGTGAGCGCCTACGTAACAATTATGCAGGGATGTAACAATTTCTGCTCCTACTGCATCGTGCCTTATGTAAGAGGGAGGGAAGAGAGCAGGGCCAGTGGGGAGATAGTTGACGAAATCAGATTTCTGGCTGATAATGGCATCAGGGAGGTGACGCTCCTGGGGCAAAACGTCAATTCATACGGCAGCACGCTTTCCGGAGACACCAGTTTTCCCGCATTATTGAGAATGATCGGTAAAATAGAGGGAATAGACAGAATTCGATTTACCACATCTCATCCGAAAGACCTTTCAGAGGAGCTTGCCGTCTGTTTTGCTGATCTTGATAACCTGTGTGAGCACATCCACCTGCCGGTGCAGTCCGGTTCTGATCATGTATTGAAGAGAATGAAAAGAGGATACACTGCTGGAGAGTATCTGAAAAAGATTGATATGTTGAGGAACGCGTGCCCGGATATAACCATAACGTCAGATATCATCGTCGGATTTCCTGGAGAGAAGGACAGCGACTTTCAAAAAACTATTGACCTTATGAAAGAAGTAAGGTTTGACAACACTTTTTCCTTCAAGTATTCTGACCGGCATGGCACAGCTTCGGAAGGGTATGACGGAAAGGTTGAAGAAGGGGTCAAGGGTGAGAGGTTATCTGAGCTCCAGTTACTCCAGGAAAGCCACAGCCTGGAAAAGAACAGAGGTCTTGAGGGAACTGTGAAAGATGTGCTTATAGAGGGTGTCAGCAAGAACAATGACACCGATGTCACCGGCAGGACGAGGGGCAATAAAATTGTTAACCTCGCGGGTGACACCGGCCTGACAGGAAAAACCGTGCGTGTGAGAATTGCGCAGGCCTATGTGCACTCTTTGAGAGGAGAGATAATTCAGGGGGAGAAATGCTTATAGAGGTAAAGGTGTTTGGACTTGCCATAGATCCTATGACAAATACACCCATAGTGATATTGAAGGATCTGCAGGGGAAAAGGGCTATTCCCATATGGATAGGCCTTTTCGAGGCAAGTGCCATAGCCACACAGATAGAGAAAATAAATCTGGCGAGGCCGATGACACATGACCTCATGAATGAGATGTTAAAAGTTCTTGAAGTTAAGGTTTTACAAATCGTTATAACTGACCTGAAGGACAACACTTTCTTTGCCACAATACATATCCTGAAAGGTGATGTTTCAATCGTGGTTGACGCGCGTCCGAGCGACGCGATTGCCCTCGCGTTAAGGGCAGGCGCACCCATTTTTGTGGATGAAAAGGTTGTTGGGAAATCAACGAATATCGATTTTGGCAGAAAAATGACCGACTTGAATAAGTACACAAAAAAAGAGTTAGAGGAGTTTTTGGATAATCTCTCTTCAGAGGACTTTGGAAAGTATAAGATGTAGCCCCTCGTCGGGGGGTTTAAGGGTTTGGAGGGTATGTTCGGATGAAGGATGCCGTCAGAGATTTCGGTATTCACATTGATGTTGAGAGAAACCTGTCTTATCATACAAGAAGGAACTATCTGTCCGACCTGAGACAGTTCAGGGAATTTCTTCTGAAGAACGGTGTGGACAAGCCCTCCGATGTTGACCAGACGGTGATAAGGGCGTTTCTTGCGTCTCTCTACCGGAGTAAGGTAAAAAAAGTTACTATATCGAGAAAGGTGGCCAGTCTCAGGGCGTTCTTTAAATTTCTTCTTCGAGAGGGAAAGATCGGGTATAATCCCGCTCAGATGGTCCAGGCGCCGAAGGCAGACAAGTACCTGCCTTCTTTTCTGAGTATAGACGAAATGTTTTCTCTCCTAAGAGTGAAGTTCAAGCCGGATGTATCAGGGATGCGGGACAGGGCCATAATCGAATTCCTGTATTCAGCCGGTGTACGCGTTGGTGAGCTCACCGGTCTGAATGTAGCCGATATCGATTTTTCGAACAGCCTGGTAAAGGTAAGAGGAAAAGGCAGGAAAGAGAGAATAGTCCCTGTTGGCGGTCCAGCGCTATCGGCCTTGAAGGATTATATCGGCAGCAGACCCGAAGCAGGGGGAGGTAACGTCGGGAGCTATTCCGGATCGCCGCTCTTTCTGAACATGTCCGGTTCGAGGTTGACTCCGAGGAGTGTAAGGAGAATTATAGACAAGTATATAAAATTGAGTGGTATCGGCAGGAAGATAAGTCCTCATACGCTCAGACACACGTTTGCGACCCATCTCATGGATGCAGGCGCCGATCTGAGAGTTATACAGGAACTGTTAGGGCATGAAAGCCTTTCCACTACACAGAAGTATACGTCCGTCAGTGTGACAAGATTGATGGAGATATATGACAGGAGCCATCCGAGGGCCAAAGGAGAACAAAAGTCATGAACAAGATGAGAGGAACAACCATAGTAGCAGTGAAACACAAGGGGAAAGTGGCAGTCGCCGGTGACGGTCAGGTGACCCTCGATACGATAGCCCTGAAGCACAATGCCAGAAAGGTTCGAAGGCTGTATCATGACAAGGTAATCGTAGGTTTCGCGGGCGCGACCGCGGACGCGTTTACCCTCTTTGACAGGTTCGATCAGAAACTGGAACAGTATGGCGGCAACCTTTTGAGGTCCGCGGTTGAACTGACCAAAGACTGGAGGACCGACAGGGTTTTGCGACACCTTGAAGCCCTGATGATAGCAGTCAGTGACGTGGATTTTCTTATAATATCAGGTAATGGAGATGTGATAGAATCAGATGATGAGGTTCTGGCAATAGGTTCCGGCGGCCCATATGCCCAGGCAGCGGCAAGGGCGCTTATAAAGCACTCTACACTGAACGCGAGAGAGATTGTCGAAGAGGCCATGCACATAGCTTCCGATATATGCATATTCACGAACGACAGGATAAAAATAGAGGAACTGGATGTGACTGAAGGCGTTTAGGCTGTAGGCTGTAGGAGTTGCGAAAATTAAAAATTAAGGAGCAAAGAGAAAATTTATGTCATCCACGAATTTAACACCGAGAGAGATTGTGTCCCAGTTAGACAAGTATATTATAGGGCAGCATGATGCCAAGAGGGCGGTTGCCGTGGCGCTCCGGAACAGGTGGAGGCGCCAGAATGTGCCGGAAGAACTCAGAGAAGAGATAGCGCCCAAAAATATCATAATGATAGGTCCCACGGGAGTGGGAAAGACGGAAATTGCGCGCAGGCTTGCCAAACTTGATAAGTCTCCCTTTCTGAAGATAGAGGCCTCCAAATTTACAGAAGTGGGTTATGTGGGCAGGGATGTTGAGTCAATGGTCAGAGACCTTGTGGAGCTGGCAATAAACATGGCTAAATCGGAGGAGCAGAAGAATGTAAAGGCCAAGGCGATGGAGATTGCCGAGGAAAGGATACTTGACATCCTGCTTCCCCTGAAGCGCAGGGAAAAAGTGCATACAGAAGAGGCACCGGAGGGTACGCTTCCTGCGGGAGAGGCACCGGGAGGCAAGCTTCTGGAGATGCCTGAGGGTGATGCAGCGGTCCAGGATGATATTCATCGCACTGAAACGCGTGAGAAACTGCGGCGTCTGTTTCGCAGTGGAAAACTGGACGATCGGATTGTAGAAATTGAAGTTGTGGACAGTCCTACCAGTCCCATGATAGAGATCTTTTCCACCTCCGGTGTTGAAGATATGGGGATGAATATCAAAGAGATGTTCGGAAATATATTTCCGCAGAAGAAGAAAGAAAGAAAGGTCAAGGTCTCTGAAGCGGTAAATATACTGGCCGATGAAGAGGCCCAGAGACTTGTCGATATGGACAAGGTCACCAGGGCGGCGATAGAGAAGGTACAACAATCGGGAATCATATTCCTTGACGAAATAGACAAGATTGTGGGTGGTGATTCCTCTCAGGGCCCTGATGTATCCAGGGAGGGTGTGCAGAGAGACCTCCTTCCGATTGTGGAGGGATCCAACGTGAACACCAAGTATGGCATGGTAAAGACGGATCACATACTCTTTATCGCCGCGGGAGCGTTCAGTGCTTCCAAGCCATCCGATCTTATCCCGGAGTTGCAGGGAAGATTTCCCATAAGGGTAGAGCTTGATTCACTTGAAAAGGAGGATTTTATAAGGATATTGACAGAACCTCATAATGCCCTGGTGAAACAATATGTGGAGATGATGGCTACTGAAGAAATAGACCTTATGTTCCAGGACGACGCCATAGAGGAGATCGCGGAGGTAGCGGCGCTCGTGAATGGTAAGATGGAAAATATAGGGGCCAGAAGACTTTACACAGTCATGGAGATACTCCTGGAGGAGATATCTTTTGACGCACCCGATATTGCGGTTGCGGAGAAAAAAATAAATATTGATGCCAATTATGTCAGGGATAAGCTGAAGGATGTAGCCGAAGATGAAGACCTGAGCAGATATGTTTTGTAGGAGATTTTAAATCATGAATCCGGACGATCTGAAAAGCCCCATGGAAAGAGCGGATATACTCTTGGAGGTTCTGCCTTATATAAAGCGGTTTTACGGCAAGATCATAGTTATCAAATATGGTGGTCATGCCATGGAAGATGACAATCTGAAAAAGATGTTTGCCATGAACGTTGTCATGATGAAGTATATTGGGATCAACCCGGTGATAGTGCATGGAGGCGGTCCTCAGATCGGTGCTTTTCTCAAGAAACTGGGTAAGGATTCGAAATTCGTCAGGGGAATGAGGGTGACAGACGAAGAGACTATGGATATAGTCGAGATGGTTCTTACCGGTAAAGTAAATAAAGAGATAGTGGGGCTGATCAACAATCATGGCGGCAGGGCTGTCGGGTTGAGCGGCAAGGATGGGAATATCATAGAAGCGGAAAAATATATCCTGAGCGCCGAAAAAGCGAAGGATATCCCACCGGAGATAATAGACATAGGAATGGTGGGCAGGGTCAGAAAGATTAACTCAGGCCTCATCGAATCGCTGGTAGAGGACGGGTTTATCCCAGTCATAGCGCCCACCGGCGCCGGAGGCAATGGTGAGACATATAATATCAACGCGGATATAGTCGCGGGAGAGGTGGCGGCCGCCCTCGGGGCGGAGAAACTTATTCTCCTGACCGATGTGGAAGGAATCCTGGATGAAAAAGGTCAGCTGATAAACTCTATCAACAATGTGGAGGCCGAACAGCTGATCGAAGATGGCACAATAATCGGGGGCATGTATCCTAAGGTAAAATGCTGTATAAAGGCGCTCAGAAATGGTGTGGGAAAGACTCACATAATTGATGGACGTCTGGATCACGCGGTTCTCCTGGAGATATTCACGGACAGCGGTATCGGCACGGAAGTTGTAAAAGACTGAAGGCAGG
>JAFDAR010000298.1 GCA_019313735.1 Deltaproteobacteria bacterium
AGAAAGAAGATGTGGCGGTCAGAAATCTTGTAAAGATCTTCGACGCGGCGCTGGCCATAAGCAACAAAAAAGGGTTCTCCACCATGAGCATGAGGGATCTGAGCGCCGGAACCGAGCTCAGCATGGGAGCCCTGTACAACTGTTTTTCAAGCAAGGATGATCTCCTCGACATGCTGCAGAAACAGGGGAGAACGGTTGTCATAAAGATACTCACTGACTGTACATCCGGCGTTGATGATCCCCGTCAAAAACTCAAAAGGGCTGTGCAGACCCATTTGTATCTGAGCGAGACACTGCAGCCCTGGTTCTACTTTTCCTATATGGAGACGAAAAACCTTAAAAGGGAAGACCATAAAAGGGCTATAGAATCTGAACTTGCCACGGAAAAGGTGTTTCTGGACATAATTGAAGAGGGGATATCGTCCGGAATCTTTTCCCCTGTTGATGCCGGTCTCACAGCGGCTGCAATCAAGGCAACCCTTCAGGACTGGTACCTCAAGAGGTGGAAGTATGAGGGGAGAAAAGTCACGGTGGAAGACTATTCTCATTTCCTTATGGATTTTATAGAGTCATATCTTGTACCTGAGAAAAATTAGAGATCGAGAGGAGACTATGGACATAACTGATAAACCGGTGAATGTGAGAACGGGTGAAGAACTTGACGCGGGAAAGATAGAGGAATTCCTGAAGGACAACGCGCCGGAAATCGAGGGCAAACTCCATATAGAACAGTTCCCGAGCGGTTTTTCCAATCTTACCTATCTGATCAGGGTGGGCCGCCGTGATCTGGTACTGAGGAGGTCTCCATTCGGCACAAAGGCAAAAACCGCCCATGATATGGGAAGGGAATACCGGATACTATCCGCGTTGCATCCGGTCTTTCCCTACTGCCCGAAACCACTTGTATATACCGAAGACGAATCCGTTATGGGATGTCCCTTTTACATAATGGAACGCATCCCCGGAATTATTCTGCGAAAAGATCTCCCAAAGGGGCTTACCTTTACACCCGAGCAGGCGCGCGGTCTGTGCGAAAACATCATTGATCTGCACTGCAGCCTCCACTCCATAGATTATGTCAGTATAGGGCTTGGGGACTTTGGCAAACCATCGGGATACGTCAAGAGACAGGTGGAAGGCTGGAGCGGACGTTACAGGGCCGCTATGACGGACGACGCACCTGCTTTTGAACGGGTAATGGAATGGTTGCACGAGAAGATGCCCGCTGAAACAAAGAGGGCTGCCATCATTCATAATGATTACAAACTCGACAACCTGGTACTCTCACCGGAAAATCCGCTGAAAATCATCGGGGTTCTGGACTGGGAAATGGCGACTATAGGCGATCCCCTGATGGACCTTGGAAGTTCTCTGGCTTACTGGGTGCAGAAGGATGATTCACAGAACGCGCAGGCAGTGCGTATGATGCCCACAAATATGCCCGGAATGCTCACCAGAAATGAATTAGTTGACAGATACGCAGAGAAATCGGGCATCTCCATCGACAATTTTGATTTCTATCTGTGCTTCGGGATCTTCAGACTCGCGGTTATAGCTCAACAGATATATTACCGTTTTTACCACGGCTACACAAAAGATGAGAGATTCCGAATGCTTATATTCGCGGTTCATGTTCTCGAAGAAAACGCGCTCAAGATCATAGACCATTCCACCCTGTGAGACCTTTGAAGAATGTTCAATTTTGTTCAAGTTCAAGAAGGCGAAAATTTTAACCACAGAATAATCGGGGACAGGTTTAAACCTGTCCCCACTGGTACACGAGGATTGAAATTTGAGACTGACGCAGAAATTGGGCAAAAGGGGACGTTATGCGAAGGTCTCCCTGTAAAGGATTCGATTTTCGGGGGATTCATTGCCAGCGGGCTTCACACAATTGCCCTGACATTCAGGTTATTTTTTATGACAGGCGTACTATCAAACAATCTCGGCTGGTAATCTAAAAAAATGGCACTCTACAGTTTGTATAACCACAGAGTGCCATTTTACCGATATCAATGTGCTCAAAAAATAATCCTCGGAATATCAACTATATACCTGCGGTTATTTTTTTCGCATGCCTTGATCTTGAACGAAAATCCTCATAAATCAACCGAATCATCAATGTTTACAGTTTTTTACAGTGCCTTTACATTGGCGGCCGCGGGGCCTTTCTGACCCTGCTCAACATCGAACGTTACGCGCTGACCCTCTTGCAAAGACTTGAAGCCTTCGGCCTGAATCGCGGTGTGGCCATCCATTTCGATGAACCCAAAGCCTTTTCCGTCGTTAAACCATTTAACTGTACCTTCTGCCATAATCTGTATCCTCCTTTCTTAAATTTTTCAAAGTCGGATTACTCACTGGCAAAAATAAAAAGGCCACCATATATTTTCAAGGACATGGCGGCCGGTTTTCGCACTTCAAAAATGTCTCTATCCAACTTGCGGGGGTAACATATATAGGTTTTTACCAAATGTCAAGGATTAAAATTGATGGTGTTGTCAAAAGAACCATTAATCAACAGAATCATGGATATCCCTATCTAAATCTGGAGTGTACTCCGGCACGATTTCCTTCAGTTTTTTCTTTATGGCGGTGGCGTCGAAGGTGGCTGCTATGGTGAGAAGCTCGTCGATCTGTGTATTGAGGGTCTCACGATTGCACCCATTACCCTTCAGGACAAGAATCTTCTCATGCTCTGTGGGAACGATCCCCTCCCCCTCGGTAATCAATTCTTCATAGAGTTTCTCCCCCGGCCTGAGCCCGATAAACTGAATGGGAATATCCTTATCCGGTTCAAGACCGCTGAGACGTATCAGATCCCGGGCCAGATCGACTATGCGCATGGGTTTGCCCATATCCAGGATGAATATCTCGTTTTCCCTGCCCATGGATCCAGCCTGAAGAATCAGCTGCGCGGCTTCCGGGATACTCATAAAATAACGGGTTATCTCCGGATGCGTAACAGTCACAGGCATACCTCGGGAAATCTGCCTCTGAAATGTGGGGATCGCCGAACCGGAGCTCCAGAGCACATTCCCAAAGCGCACAGCCATAAAGCGCGACGCGGTATCTCCGTTCATACACTCCACAAGCATTTCATCCACACGCTTCGTAGCGCCCATAACACTGCTGGGCCGCACCGCCTTATCCGTCGAGACAAACACGAAGCGCTCCACATGGCTTTCCATGGCCGCCCTGAGCACATTTCGTGTACCCTCGATATTATTGAACACCGCCTCCCATGGGTACATTTCCTGCATGGGAACATGCTTGTAAGCGGCGGCATGAAAGACAACGTCCGGGCCAAATTCCCGAAATGCCCTGTCTGTAGATTCCCGGTTTTTCACATCAACGAGAAATCCGGATACCGGGATAAACCCGAATCGCTGCCGGCACTCCCCCTGTATCTTGAAAAGCTTTTCTTCGCTGAAATCCAGAAGCTCCAGCGCCTGCGGATGGAAATGTCCCACCTGTCTTACCAGTTCAGACCCTATGGACCCCCCCGCCCCTGTAATCAGAACCCTTTTATCCTTGATATATTCACGAATCTCCTCTTCGTTTAGATGAACCTCATCACGATCCAGCAGGTCTTCAATCCGTACCTTGCGAATCGAGTTTACCGAAACCTTTCCCTCAATAAGCTCCCAGATTCCGGGCACGGTTCGAAACGGTTTCCCAGTCTCTTCACACAGAGAAACAATACGACGCATTACCTCGCCCCTGACCGAGGGCATGGCGATCAGAATTTCATCAAATTCCACCTTGATCTTGCCAACACTATCCAGCGTGCCCAGGACCGGAATCCCATGAATCGTCTTTCCCCTTTTCCCGGGATCATCATCGAGGAAACCCGCGGGCCTGAACCTGTGCCACTGTGTTTCATATATCTCCCTCAGAACCTTCTCGCCCGCATCCCCCGCCCCGACAATCAGCA
>JAFDAR010000299.1 GCA_019313735.1 Deltaproteobacteria bacterium
GTCCCTGATTCACCATCAAAAAAAGTAAAAAACCTCGTTGACCCTGTAAAAACAGGGTGATAGAGTAGTTTTGCAACAACGAAACTATCATCAACGAGGTGTAAGTACTATGTCACAAGGCATTCTTCCTTTCAAGTATGAAACCGAGAAAAATACGACCGGGATGACAGCATTGGCAGGTTTGCCAACTTATCTGGACCTGATCCAGGCAACAGGGTTAAGCAAATCGATAGAAAAACATTTAAAGGTACGTAAAGGCGGACAGGGCTGGACAGACAGTCAGATGGTTCTTTCCCTTGTGTTGCTCAATCTTGCAGGTGGTGATTGTGTCGATGACATAAAGATGCTTGAGGCAGACGATGGATTTTGCGAAGTGCTGAAAAAAGCTGAAATGCATGGATTGAAGCGAAAAGTAAAAAGGGCATTATTACGTCGCTGGCGTAAAGAGAAAACACATACATTCCCCTCTCCATCATCCATCTTTCGTTATCTGGCAAAATTTCATAACAAAGAGCAGGAAGGACTGAGGCAACCGGGGAAGGCCTTTATCCCTGCATCAAACGAGCATTTGCAGGGCTTTGCCAGGATTAATAAAGAACTGGCAGCATTTTTAAGTTTTCAAAACATTGAAAGTACAGCGACCCTGGATATGGATGCCACACTTGTATCCACAAATAAGATTGATGCATTATTCAGTTACAAAGGCGACAAGACATATCAACCTTTGAATACATGGTGGTTTGAACAGGACATAACCTTGCATACAGAATTTAGAGACGGCAATGTGCCGGCAGGTTTCCAGCAACTCCGGGTACTTAAGGAATCTCTGGATTGTTTGCCGGAAGAAGTAACACAAGTCAGATTACGTTCAGACACAGCCGGTTATCAACACAACTTATTGAGATACTGTGCGACAGGAGAGAATCGTCGTTTTGGAGTGATAGACTTTGCCATAGGATGCGATGTGACACAAGAGTTTAAGAAAGCCGTTGCGCAGATCGAAGATTCGGAATGGAAGCCGATATATAAAACCGCATACGGCAAAGAATACAAGACCGGAACAGAATGGGCGGAAGTCTGCTATGTTCCCAGTGCGATTAGTCACAGCAAGAAAGACCCCGTATACAGATATCTGGCGAAGCGTGAAGTCCTGGATGAGCAACAGACACTGCCAGGCATGGACATTCAGATAAAGCTTCCTTTCCCGACAATGGACATTGACAACCGCAGATACAAGGTATTCGGCATGGTTACCAATATGGATTGGGAAGGTGAAAAACTGATACACTGGCTGCATGAAAGATGTGGCAAGAGTGAAGAGGCCCATGCAGTAATGAAAGATGATCTGGCTGGCGGCAAACTTCCATCAGACGATTTTGGTGAAAACGCCGCATGGTGGTGGATAATGATATTAGCGCTTAATCTGAATGCGATAATGAAGAAACTGGCGATGGGAGTTTCCTGGGTACCAAAGAGAATGAAGGCCACTCGGTTTTCCTTTATTAATCTTCCGGGACGTGTGGTAACACGCTCCCGCAGTTTACTAATCCGGTTAACCAAAAACAATCCGGCGATGGAGTTGTTGATTAATGCCCGTGAGAAGATTGCGATGCTTCAGCCTGTTCCCACCGGATAGGCTAAAAGTGAAGGAAAAAGAAGGCAAAATTGACTATCAAGGGAGTGGTGTGCTTAAAAATGGTTATTCGGTAATGATTCCATAAGGTTGCCATAATATCGGGGGATTTTTCTGAACTTTTTGAAAAAATGCTCCTTCAGATAAGTCAAATATCCACATCTTTTCTTAGGCGGTGGATTCTGGTTTGCCAAAATTTGACTGTATGATATAACGTCTCATGTTTATCCGCGGGGGGAGGCGTGAATACTTTTATAGTGACTGTTCATCTGGGCAGGCTGTCTATTCAGGTTGTTCAGGCTGCAGGCACTAACTAACCACCTTCAGCCTAATCCCGACTGGTCGGGACAGCCTGACTACGTGAGTTACAAATTTCTAAACTGGAGATGTAAAATGAAAAGAAAAGTTTCTGTAATCGGGGCCGGTTTTGT
>JAFDAR010000300.1 GCA_019313735.1 Deltaproteobacteria bacterium
GACGGTCAACACCGCGGTCGAGGCGATGAAAGAAGGGGCGGCGGATTTTATCATGAAGCCTTTTTCAGTAGATCATCTGGAATCGCTTGTTAAAAAAGTGGTGGCTGAAAAAGACGGGAAGGGTAAAGGTGGACTTCGGCGAGCTCAGTCGAACCAATCGGGACATGGTTCAAAGAAATGTTTGTCTCGGGGAAAAACGATTATTACGAGAGATGAAACGACGCTCGCCCTCCTAAAGTTGTTGAAGAGCGTATCAAAGAGCAAATCAAGTATTTTGATACAGGGTGAAAGCGGCACGGGAAAAGAACTGGTTGCGCGCCACATACACCGGCACAGTGACAGGGCGAATATGCCATTTGTGGGGGTAAATTGCGCGGCTATTCCCGGCAATCTCCTCGAGAGTGAAATGTTTGGACATGAAAAGGGTGCATTTACCGGTGCGTCCAGGAGGAGATTGGGCAAATTCGAGCTGGCCGCCGGGGGGACATTGCTGCTGGATGAAATCAGTGAAATGGATATTCAGCTTCAGGCGAAGCTCCTTCGGGTTATACAGGAATCCGAGGTCGACAGGCTGGGCGGCGGGGTTCCCGTGCCTGTGGATGTCAGGATAATTGCCACGACAAATGCGGATTTAAAAAAATATGTCGAGGAGAAAAAATTCCGGGATGATCTTTATTATCGCCTGAATGTCATACCGGTAACAATCCCCCCCCTGAGGGAAAGAAGGGGAGATATAGTTTTTCTCTGTGAGTATTTTCTGGAGAAGTACAGCCGGCTCAGCGGGACGACCACGCCTGCGCTGTCGAAGAAAGTTGAGCAAATGCTGGAAGGTTATGGGTGGCCGGGCAATGTGAGGGAGCTGGAAAATGTGATTGAAAGGGCGGTGCTGCTGTCCGGTGGTGAGACGATTCTGCCTGAACATCTCTATCTGGAAAGCGAAAAGAGCGGACAACCGGTGTTAAAACCGGCTGTCTCAGAAAACATTACATTGAAGGAAACAGAAAAAAGGCTTATATTTGAAACCTTGGAGAAAGTAAAAGGAAACAGGACCAGGGCGTCAGAGATCCTGGGCGTTAGCGTGCGAACCATACGGAATAAACTCAATGAGTATAAACAGGTGGCAGGGATTAGCTGACTCGTTCCCATGCTCCAGCGTGGGAATGCATACCGTGGTGTCAGGGATTAGGTGTCGGCTCGTTCTGGTATGGTCATTGCGTAAATACAGTTTGCAGGGATCGGGGATCAGGTGTCAGCTGACTCGTTCCCATGCTCCTGCGTGAGAATGCATACCGAACCCCCTGCCTGCCGCACTTCGCTTGGCGCAGGCAGGCGACCCCTGAAAGGAACATTTATGGATGCGTTATTTGGTAAAACCATAGAGATGTTGTCTGCAGTTCTGGATTTTCGATCGGAAAGGCATAAGGTGATAGCCTCGAACATCGCAAATATAGACACTCCGAACTACAGGCCGAAGGATATTGTTTTCAAAGAAGAACTGGAGGCCATTATCGGTAATGGAACGGGGATAACGATGGCAAGAACCAGAGAAAAGCACTTGTCCGAACGGTCGATTCCCGTTGACAGAGCTGGTTTCGAGGTGGTCGATTCCGGGGAAAGGGTCGATCTTGACAGTGAAATGGCAAAACTAACGGAGAACAATCTCATGCATAATCTTACCGTAGAGTTGCTGGCAAGAAAGTTCAGGAGCTTGAATACAGTTTTAAGGGAGGCAAAATAATATGGAATTTATGCCGGCTTTTCGGGTTTGCGCTTCGGGACTTGCGGCCCAGAGAGCAAAGATGGATGTTATGAAGAAAAACCATTGTTTTTTCCTCAGAGCCGCTAAAGGGGAGTTTTGATGATATTATGCGAATGGTAAAGGTGGAAGATATTATGGAAGACAAGGAAAGCGTGAAGATGGTCTTTGATCCGTCTCATCCCGACGCGAACTCGGAGGGCATTGTGGCCATGCCCGACATAAATACGGTTACTGAAATGGCGGATATGATCACGGCAAACAGGGCATACGAGGCCTGTGTTGCCGCATTCGACGCGACAAAGAACATGGCGCTCAAGGCGCTGGAACTTGGGAAATAGATGAAACCGGTTCAAGGTCCGAGGT
>JAFDAR010000301.1 GCA_019313735.1 Deltaproteobacteria bacterium
TATCAGTTTGAAGACGAATTCGAAGGCAACCCGCTGGAGCATGAGAGTCATGTAATCTCGATGGCCAACGCGGGGCCAAACACAAACGGGAGTCAATTTTTCATCACGCATTCACCTCAACCGCACCTGAATGGACATCACACTGTGTTTGGAAAGGTAACAAAGGGTGGTGATATTGTAGACGCGATCCGGCAGGACGACAAAATGGAACGTGTGGAGATAACGGAGGATTGATATGATAAAAACGAGGGTAACCGAAATCCTGGGCATCGAATATCCCATTATAAAGGGAGGCATGGTGTGGGTGTCAAACGCTGAACTTACAGCGGCCGTATCCAATGCCGGAGGACTCGGCGTCATGGGTCTCGGGGGCATGGATATAGAAATTCTTAACGCGGAACTGGACAAGCTACAATCGCTGACAGACAAGCCCTTCGGCATAAGCTTCCCCCTGATAAGACCCGATTATGAGACTATGATAGGCGCCGCGCTGGACAGGGGGGTCAAGGTAGTTGTCACCTCCGCCGGAAATCCCGCAAAGATATATAATATGCTCGAATCCGCGGGGGTCGTCGCGATACACGTGATAGCAAATGTAAAGATGGCACAGAAAGCTCGGGACCTTGGATATCACATGGTAGTTGCCGAGGGTTTTGAGGCAGGCGGACATGATGGGAAAGATGAGATTACAACCTTTGCCCTGATCCCGCAGGTAGTCGATGCTGTTGATATACCCGTTATCGCGGCAGGCGGTATTGCTGACGCGAGGGGTATGGTCGCCGCGTTTGCCCTGGGCGCGGAGGGTATACAGATGGGCACAAGATTTGCCGCGACAAAGGAATCTCCTGTGCATGAAAGGTTCAAGCAGGCCATCATCAATGCCGGGGACACAGATACTACTGTTACCGGCAGGAAATTAGGCGATCCTGTAAGGGTGATAAAGAATAAGCTCTCTCAGGAAATCCTGAGCGCGGAGGCTTCCGGGGCCTCCCCCGAGGAGATACTTGCCATAATAGGACCGGACAGAGCCCATCAGGCATCCATAGATGGTGACGTAACAGATGGCTCGGTGATGAGCGGCCAGATCGCAGGGATGATAAAGGAGATCAAAAGCGTGCAGGAAGTTTTCGATGATCTGCTACCCGGTATCGAACCTGTCATCGACAGAATACAGAGATTATCAACAAGGGATATAACATGATAAAGATAAATGAGGACTACCTGAAGCTTCAGTCCTCCTACCTTTTTTCGGACATCGCAAAGCGCGTAAAGGCCTTTGCCGATTCAAACCCCGGCAGAGAGATAATCAGACTTGGAATCGGTGATGTGACGCGCGCCCTGCCCGGGGCATGTATAGACGCCCTCCACAAGGCCGTTGACGAGATGTCAATCGACAGCACCTTCCGCGGCTATGGTCCGGAACAGGGATATGAGTTCCTGCGCGGCGCCATCGCAGAAAATGATTTTCAGGCATTCGGGGTGGACATCAATCCGGATGAGGTGTTTGTAAGTGACGGGGCAAAATGTGATACCGGAAACATCCTGGAGATTTTATCTCCCGATCTGAAGATTGCCGTGCCTGATCCGGTATATCCTGTGTACGTTGACACAAACGTCATGGCAGGCAGGACAGGCCGCTGGAATAACGGGCGATACGAGGGATTAATTTACCTCGAAGCCACTGAGGCAAACGGTTATGTGCCGGCAATTCCGGATGAGCCGGTTGACCTGATCTACCTCTGTTTCCCCAACAATCCCACGGGGGCCACCGCCACGAGGGAACAACTCTCTACTGTACGATGCCGCCTATGTGGCATTTATCCGTGATGAATCCATCCCAAAGAGCATCTATGAAATCGAAGGCGCCAGAGAAGTGGCAATCGAGTTTCGGAGTTTCTCGAAGACCGCGGGATTCACGGGGACACGATGCGCGTACACCATAGTGCCAAAATCATGCGTCGCCTGCGATTCGAGTATGAATAAACATGATCTGCATTCCTTCTGGAACCGCAGGCATACCACAAAATTCAACGGCGTTGCCTATCCGGTGCAACGCGCCGCGCAGGCCGTCTATTCAGATGAGGGAAAAAAGCAGGTGCGGCAGCTGACGGATTATTACCTGAAGAATGCCTCTCTGATCCTCGAAAAGATGACGCGGCTTGGCTATACCTGCGCCGGAGGTGAAAATTCACCTTACATCTGGGTCAAAGCGGGGATGGATTCCTGGGAATTTTTTGATATCCTTCTTGATAATGCCGCTGTTGTGTGTACTCCCGGCAGCGGTTTCGGCGCGTGCGGTGAGGGATATATCCGTCTCAGCGCCTTCAACAGTTATGAGAACGTTGAAACCGCGATGAACAGGATCTCTGAGATGCTGGAGAGGTAAACTGCAATAGTTCCCCTTCCCTATCCGACAACATCCTTCAGAATTTCCAATGCCAGATCAATGTCTTCCGCCGTGATTCCGTGATGGGTGACCATCCTGAACTGACAAGACCCCAGATGGAGAAGTTTTACTCCTCTTGCCTCAAGTCGAGCCATGAAATCATCTTCGGTCAAACCATCATTCTCAAGGTGAAAAAAAACGATATTGGTGCGCACATTTTCGAGATCCACCTTTAATCCGGGAATGCCTGCAATTCCCCCGGCAAGACGGCGAGCATTCGCGTGGTCATCCGCAAGGTGTTTCGTCATTTCTTCAAGCGCCACAATACCCGCGGCTGCTATAATGCCGGTTTGACGCATACCTCCCCCCAGGATTTTTCTGACCCGGCGCGCCTCGGTGATAAATTCACTGGAAGAACAAATCGGCACCCCGAGGGCAACGGCTGCATTGAATATACGCGCACCATCGAGATGTACTCCGACTCCATACCGGTTGGCAAGTTCTCTCACAGAATCGGTATACTCTACCGTTATCGGCATACCATTGCAACGGTTGTGGGTATTTTCAAGACAGATCAGACGGGTACGGGGATAGTGTATATTGTCACCGCGGATTGCCGTTTCGATATCTTCAAGGCGCATCGTACCGTCAGGCTGATTCGTAACTGTATGAGGAACAATGCCCCCCAGGGCCGACATACCGCCCACCTCATAATAGAAAATATGCGCCTGATCGCCAAGGATAATTTCATCGCCGCGCCTGCAGTGAACAAGGAGAGATATCAGGTTTCCCATCGTTCCACTGGGAACCAGAATCGCGTCCTCCTTCCCGACCATCTTAGCCGCCATTTTTTCGAGACGATTCGTCGAGGGATCCTCCCCGTATACATCATCACCAAAATCAGCATTATATATCGCGTC
>JAFDAR010000302.1 GCA_019313735.1 Deltaproteobacteria bacterium
TTTGAGGAATGGGCAAACAGGGTGGAGGACATAGCCGAAGCGACGAGACTTGCCCTGAAAGCGGAATACGAGGCGAAAAAGAGAAGAGATCGTAGTCAGTAGTCTATAGTCTATAGTCTATCGCACTACCCACTGATCAAAGGGCAATTCTTCCGGTTCGAGATCGGAGGGAGCCAACTCCGCTATGAAACGGGAGGGCGCGGTATCCCTGTTCCATCCACTTCCGGCGCGGTTCACTAAGGGATGGCAGAAGTACAGTTGGTCTTTCGCCCTGGTGATTGCGACATAGAAAAGTCGTCTCTCTTCATCTTCACCACCAGGTTCCCTCAGCGCGCGTGCCAGCGGAATCATACATTCAAGACCCTTGGCCTGGTGGATAGAGCTCAGGACAACTTTGTTGTTATCATCTTCTGTCCTGTAAGATTCTTCCTCAGTTACACTGGTCATCAACGCGAGGTCGCTCAGAAACTCCTCGAGTGAACCAAATCTCGAAGAAAAATTTGATAGTTGCTTCAGATCATCTTCACGTGAAGCCGTGTCCCCATATTTTGCCTCCACGCGCTCCCTGTACCCGCCATTCAGTATGGCGCCTGCAATCTCTGTCAGGGCATTAGCCGCGGACAGGTCTATAATATCTTCCAGTATATCCCTGAATCTCCTTATACCGGGCACGGCGGCCTTTGGAACGCATTTCAGAAACTCATCAGAAAAAACAAAGGCGATGGGGTCATCGTGAGAGGATACAACCTTCCATATCCTGCCCGCTGTAACCTCCCCTACCTTGTCGTAGAGCTTCATTACCCTTTTCCACGCGATTTCATCAAGGGGGTTCGCGGCAATCCTCATAAACGCGGTAACATCCTTTATGTGGGCCTGTTCAAAAAACCTGATCCCGGATCTTATCTCAAAGGGAATACCCCTTCTGACCAGCTCCATCTGCAATTCCATGGAGTGATAATGGGCGCGGTAGAGTACGGCTATTCCCCCCACAGGCACACCCTTTCCGACCAGCTCGATTATGCGCTGAGCGACAAAATCGGCCTGCTGCAGAACATTCCTGACAGGGACAAAGACAGGCCTGACACCCTTCTTCCTGACCGCCCTCAACTCCTTTTCAAACTGCTGCCGGTTGTTTTCGATACTCATATTTGCCAGGTGAAGAATCTCCGGCGTACTCCTGTAGTTGGTCTCGAGCTTGAATATCTTCGCGTCCGGATACTTTTCGGGGAACCTGATGATATTGGCAAAATTCGCCCCTCTGAAAGAATATATGCTTTGTGAATCATCCCCTACCACCATCAGATTCTTATGATGACCGGCAAGAAGATCCAGTATCTCCGCCTGGATGATATTGGTGTCCTGGTACTCATCCACAAGTATATGCCGGAATTTTTCCGAATATTCATCCCTTATATCGGGGAAACCGGTCAGCAGTTCACACCAGTTAATGAGGATATCATCAAAATCCATCACATTCAGTTCTCTTTTTCTGATCCGGTAACGCAGAGCAACCTTGAGAATATCGGTAATGCAATGTGAAAAACTGCGATATCTGTTCGCGATTATATCTTCTATTTTTATTCTGGTATTCGAAGAAAGGCTTATAATATCTCCCAAAACATTGGGCTTGGGAAAATTTCCATCCGCGGTATGGATTCCAAGTTCTCTTATGCACGCATTAAGAAGCTGTCTGGAATCCTCCGCGTCCACAATTGAATAGCTCCTCTCGTAACCGAGAAGCCCGGCGTGTCTTCTGAGTATGCGATTTCCCACATGGTGAAAAGTGCCGCCCCACAGTCTGCCGATATCCACATCCACAAGCGTCTCAACGCGGGAGAGCATGGAGCGCGCGGCCTTGTTCGTAAATGTGGCAAGCAGGATATGTTCCGGCTGGGTCCCCTGCTCTACCAGATGGGCAACCCTGTATGTCAGCGCGCGCGTCTTCCCGCTTCCGGCCCCGGCAATCACGAGGATAGGACCTCCCTCGGCGTTTTCTTAATCTCTCCAACAGTATCCTTACTGCTGAGGGAAACAAAATTCCTGAGAAGACCCTTTCCCTCATAAAACCCGATCAGGGGCGCGGTCTTTTCGTTGTACGTTTCAAGACGGTTGAGTATCGCTTCTTCCGTCTCGTCATCGCGCTGTATGACAGGGCTGCCGCACTTTTTGCACATTCCGTCCGGCGTGGGCGGATTGCTCTTGATGTTATATATCTCCTGGCATTCGGGATTAGAGCAGGTCCTTCGAGTGGTAAGACGATCCAGTATGACATCTCTCGGAACCTCAAGATTGGCCACGAAATCCAGGGCAATGCCCAGCCTGTCCAGAAGTCCCTCAAGCGCCTCGGCCTGCGGGATCGTCCTGGGGAAACCATCGAGGATAAAGCCCCTTCCGCAATCATCTTCCCGCAGACGAACCTCCATAATCTCCATGATCAGAGAATCCGGAACCAGATCACCGGCATCCATATACGCCTTCGCCTTCTTACCGAGATCAGTTCCATCTTTTACTGCGGCTCGCAGAATATCTCCTGTCGAAACCTGCACCGAACTGTCAATCTCCGAAAGAAGCTTGGCCACAGTGCCCTTTCCTGCCCCGGGCGCACCCAAAAGTACGATTTTCATATTCAAACCTCCATTGATATATGTCCGGGCACATGACGCGATTAGGTTTCATTAAATCGGGATCGTGTCACCGGATAAACTATAATTTGAATGGGACGTTATATAGGTAAAACCAGCGCCGGGGTCAAGAAAATAGATTTGAGCCGACCGGCGTAAAAGATAATTTATGATTCTGTTGATTTATGGATACAAGAGAATTTACCCGCTAATTCCTATCTTTTCTTCTAATCTTGAATTTCTCGTAGGTATCGAGGGGAGGTGTATAAATAATTACCTTGTTCTCGTCTGCCATTTTAACAGTTATCATCACCGACAGGATTGAATATACGTCGCCAATATCGTTCCCCCTGTCATCAAGAACATTGAATCCATGCATCATGGAACCATATTCCCATGCCTTTGACTGCATGTTTTTTACAAGAACCTTCAACTCATCAGGTGTAAATTCTCTTTTCTTCCACAAATCAGAAACAAGAACATACTTCCTGTCAATACCAATAATGGCATTAGGATATAAATCGGGTCCGCTTATATAGTAATTAAGGTTACTGCTTACACTGTAGGACTCAAACGATTCGGTGGCTTCCCTGTTCGGCGCTATCCCGCCATATTTATGCATAGAACAGGAAGTCAATAATAAGAGAATCCAAACAAATCCCAGGACACTGCCGAATGCCCTGCTCTTAATAGTGTGCATTTGATAACCCCCGTAAAGCAGGCTTAAAGTGGTGCCTGGGGAGAGAATCGAACTCTCACAGCGCTAAGCACCGAGGGATTTTAAGTCCCATTTTCTTGACAATCATTACCTTTTCTCTTATATTAATCCCTATAACGTTGTATTGAGTTTGTCACAAAACACTTACAATGTACTTACAACCTAAAACGAGGGATTAAAAATGAAACCAAAAATTGCACCCGTAAAGCTCACAAAAAGTGTTGTTGAAAATATCAAATTACCGGGAAAAGGTCAAATCTTTTTATGGGATTCTGAACTAAAGGGATTCGGTGTCCGATGCACACCTACGGCACGCACATATATTGTTCAGGGACGAGTTTCAACCCCCAGTGGAACAAAGGACAGGCGCGTCACCCTTGGCCGTCATGGGGTTTTAACTGTATTGCAGGCGCGTCACAAGGCGCAAGCTGAGCTTGTCAAGCTGTCTGAGGGTAAAGACCCCTCAACAGAATCGAAGCGCCTTCACGACGAGGCTGTGACGCTGGGGCAGGTTGTTGAAGCATATCTCAACGATCGGCGCTCCCTGAAAGAGTCTTCCCGTGCCGATATCTTGAAACACCTCAATGGGTCTTTCTCCGATTGGAAAGATACTCCGATCACTTCCATTACCCGAGACAAAGTTTTAACCCGCTTCCGCGAATTGAGCGACAGGAGCCCGGCACAGGCAAACCAGGCATTTAGAAATCTTCGCGCTCTTATTAATTACGCTATAGGAGCTTATCGATCCGAGGGTGTATCTATTATTCCCGAGAACCCCGTCAAGGCAATCTCCGACCTGAAGATGTGGAATCATATCAAGCCAAGATCGGGGCGCATACCCTTGGATAAGATCGGGGCCGCCTGGAATGCACTTCAGGAGCTACGAACCGCACCCGCGCAAACTCCTATAAGCAGAACTATGGCCGACGCTGTGATTTTTCTCTTACTCACTGGCGCGAGATGGTCTGAAATGGCTTCCTTGACCTGGGATCGGGTAAACCTTGAAGAAGGGTACTGGTACATTCCAGACCCCAAAAACCGCGAACCTGTTACCTTCCCCCTCTCCTCGGGTGCAGTGGACATACTCAAAGATCGACCACAACAAGGAGAATATATCTTCCCGGCACTTGATTTCTGGAAAACAAAGCTCTTGATGGGGCATAAAATATCCGGCGATGTTACTATCGCTCATTACACTGAAACAAGTGACCTCCGGTATCTCACTAAAGAGATAAACCTTATCGGGCAATGGATCACGAAACAAGGGGCCATTGAAGCCGCCGGTAATGTAGTTTCGATATCTGCGGCGAAGGGGGGCACGAGATGAAGAATAAGCAAAAACATCCCTTTCAGAAATATCCGGTCGACGTCATGGTGGCCTCCGTTGAATATGAGCAGGCCTTAGAGTGGATAAACAATGAATTGGCATGTTGCGAAGTGCAAGGCGGTCTTAATCTCGAAGACTTACCTTTGTTATCATGGTTTGAGTTTGAAACAAAAAGCAGGTTACGCTCAGCGGGATTTAAGAAGGAAACGCTTGAAAATAAAAAAGAATTAGACAAGGCCATACAGGTGTTGGGTCTTCAAACGATGATTTCCCCAAATCCCGAACGGATCCCCCTTTTAAATGGCTTCCCCCCTGGGACCTTCAATATTAGTGAAGATAATCTGACATTTCGAGTTAATATTCAAATTGAAGCCGCACTCAGAACAATCCGCTCGATAGAAAATATAAAAAAGTTATTAGTGAAAGATGGCGTGGCGGATAGGGAAACTGTGCGGGTTTATCTCCACTCGATGGAATTGATGATAAATCTATCCAAAGTCGGGAATATTGTCGAACTTGCCACAAAAGAGGCAGAGAAAAAAGAAAATAGTTTAAAAACGCGGGACCTAAAAAAAAGACTCATGCGATCTGCTATCAAAAATATATTTGAGGGGAATGATCGGCCGCGAACTTTGGGGACAGCCTGGGTCAAGTACGATAATGTCAACGCCGGAAGGATTTTTGTCGATAGAGTAACGAAAGGGAAATTTCAGACCAAAACAGGAAAGGACCAAGATGGAAACGATTGCATTATCATAACAAGCGACGGCCTTAAAAAACCTTTAGAATACAAAAAAAGATCACTCCAAACTTTCGTTGATGAGTTCAAAAACACCCCTCCAAAAGTTACACAGTAACGTTACTGTGTAACCAATTTCCTTAGTAATTACAGCTACTTCTTGACAAATAGCACATATTGCCTTACCTTATAGTCAAAACAAAGAAAAGGGAGGTTTGTGATGCTATTACGAACTACTGATGTGGCCAAACTCCTTTCAATCAGTAAAGCCACGCTTGAGACTTGGCGTTCGAGGGGTGGGGGTCCGGCTTTTGTTAAATATGACAGGGCGGTCAGGTATAGGAAAGAAGATATTGATAGATTTATTTCTGAGCGTATCCGGGAAAACACCTCCTGTATCGAGGCTTAACCATGATCGACGGCATGGAGGGCGGAAAATGAACGTTCAGAACTTCTTGACCCATCTTCAAGGAGTGAAGAAAACAGCAACTGGCTGGCAGGCTCTATGCCCGGCACATGAGGACAGAA
>JAFDAR010000022.1 GCA_019313735.1 Deltaproteobacteria bacterium
TTTAATCCCACGGGAGAATGGCAGGCGGTTCATTCATGCAGTGCCGCTGATACCGGTGTCACGGGTCGTAAGCTTGTCTGCCAGCTCTATGGAGGATATCCCGGAGCGCAGCTTGGCGGAGGATCGGTCGTCAACAAGTCCCCTGAGAAGGTTGATTGCTCCGCTGTATTCGGGGCGCGCTATGCAGCCAAAAATATTGTGGCTTCCGGCCTTGCAACCAAATGTTCGGTGCAACTGGCCTACGCCATAGGCATTGCCGAACCCATGTCTATTTATGTTAACACATTCGGCACAGGAGTTATGCCGGATGAAAAGTTGTCAGGTGTAGTGGAAAAAATCTTTGATTTTACGCCAAAGGGAATGATAGAGCGCTTCGACCTGCTCAGTGGAGATATATACCGGAAGATACCAAAAACCCTGTTTATGGACGATTATGCGTGGGAAAAAACAGATCTGGCGAAAAGGCTGAAGGAGGAAGCAGGTAACAGAAAATAGAGGTCGGGATTCAGAAATTAGAATGAAGGTGTTGGTTGTATGCCACTGTTTCCCGTGAAAAACGGTAGCGATATGTATGTTCCTGTACAGGGACGTGGAAAGGAACAATCAGGAGAAAAAATGGATTACGATATTAAAGATATAAATCTGGCTGAAGAGGGAAAATCGAGTGTTGACTGGGCAAACAAGAGCATGCCGGTCTTAAACAGTATAAAGAAAAGATTTGAAAAGGAAAAACCGCTGAGGGGCCTCAGACTGGGTGCATGTCTTCATGTTACGACAGAGACAGCCAGCCTCATGGAAACGCTGAAAGCCGGTGGCGCCGAGCTTTCCCTGTGCGCGTCAAATCCCCTGAGCACGCAGGATTATGTTGCCGCCTATCTTGTAAAGTATCGAGAGATTGCGGTGCATGCCATCAACGCGGAGGATACCACCACATATTATAAGCATATAAATTCGGTGCTGGATACAAAACCGACGATAACTATGGACGACGGTGCTGATCTTGTATCGACTATACATTCAAGCCGCCAGGATCTTATAGACGGGATTGTCGGGGGAACTGAAGAAACAACCACCGGTGTTATACGGCTGAAGGCAATGGCCAGTGAAGGGGTCCTGCGGTTTCCCCTGATAGCGGTGAATGACGCGAACACGAAGCACATGTTCGACAACAGATATGGCACCGGTCAGAGCACGCTGGATGGAATTATAAGGGCTACAAACAGGTTGATAGCGGGTTCCGCCTTTGTCGTCTGTGGATATGGGTGGTGTTCAAGGGGGCTCGCGATGAGGGCCTCCGGAATGGGCGCAAATATTATTGTGACAGAGGTGGACCCTCTTCGTGCCCTGGAAGCGATCATGGATGGTTACAGGGTCATGCCGATTGCGGAAGCTGCCGAAGTGGGGGATTTCTTCTGCACATTGACAGGGGATATAAATGTCATCCGCAAGGAACACTTTCTGAAGATGAAGGATGGGGCTATCGTGTCTAACTCCGGCCACTTCAATGTGGAGCTGGACATCGAAGGTCTGAAAGAGATTTCCGAATACACAGGGAGAATAAGGAAGTATATTGACGAATATACACTGAAAAATGGAAGTCGCGTATATGTCTTGGGGGAGGGGAGACTGATTAATCTTGCCGCCGCCGAAGGACATCCTTCAAGCGTCATGGATATGAGTTTTGCCAATCAGGCCCTTGCCGCCGAATACCTTGTAAAACATGGAAATGAGCTGGACAAACTAGTCTACAGTGTGCCCGAAGATATTGACAAAGAGATAGCGCGATTAAAGCTGGGATCGATGAATGTCAGGATAGACACACTTACACCTGAGCAGAATAAATACCTGAACTCCTGGGAAATGGGGACATAAATGGTTACGTCTTTACGCGCATAAACATGATCAGGGCCGCGAAGCCGAGTATGAGATTCGCGGCCCATGCCGCTGCCACAGGCGGTATGGTTCCGGCGTGACCCAGGGATATGGCGAAGGCGAAGATAAGCCAGTATGAAAATCCGATTATAATCCCTATGCCTATACCATGAGCAATTCCTCCACTCCTCTCCGATCTTAGTGAAAAAGAGATACCCAGTACAGCAAGGATAACACTTACCAGCGGGAACGCGATTTTTCCGTTCATGTCTGTCCGGTATCTTATGGTGTCATATCCTTCCGAGCGTGTCTTTTTTATAAACCTGTTCAATTCCACAAGACCCATCTCTCCGGTACTCTTCTGAACAGCCATAAAATCCGAAGGCCTTTCGGGAAGACCTATAACCCTTGATGATATCTTTTCAAGTAAAGGAAACCCACCCTCGGGAAATGTCGTCACGAGCAAGTTTTTGCATACCCACCTGTCGTCTTCCCATCTGGCCTCTTTTGCGTCTATTCTCTCATAGAGGTTCATCCCCCGGTCAAAAAGATTGATTCTTATCCCTTTGAGTGTGTTTGTTTGAGGATCGAACATGGAAAAATTGTATATTCCGTTTTCGCCCCTGTACCATATCTGGTTTTGTTTAAAACTGCCCAGTTTTTCTCTCTTCTGAATCTCCACAAACTTGGTATATTTGACCTTTTGATTTGTGTATGGCGTTATGAATTCGCTCAGGAGAAACGCCGCTATACATATTACAAAGGACAATATAATAATGGGAAGCGATATGCGGTAAAGACTCACACCGTTCGCCTTCACGGCCGTTATCTCATAGTTCTTCGACAGGATTCCGAATGAGAGGAGAGTTCCCAACAGAACGGCAACCGGTACCATCTGTGATAGTACCATAGGCATATTCCAGAGAGAATAAGACATCATCTGACCCAGCGTAGCGTGATTGCTCAGGAACATCCTTATACGTTCGAAAAAGTCCGCGATCAGGTACAACACTGTGAGAGAAATAAGTATCAAAGTGAATATCTTTATAAATTCTTTAAGGATATATCTGTCGAGGATATTCATTTAAATTTCCATATTCCGATATGCCGGATACAGGCAGGCATAAGAGGTTTTTCCTTTGCAGTCATGGTAAGCATGTATACACCGATAACGCCCAGGATTGCGTTTGACATCCATGTGCCCACCTCCGGGGAAAGCGCCCCGGTTTCACCCAGTGCCTCCCCGCCGAGTTGGATGATATAATAGATCATAATAACGATAAGACCTGTGACAAACCCCCTTGATTTTCCACTTCTGTGTTTTGAGATACCCAATGGGATCCCGATTATACCAAAAATGATACAGGCAAAAGGTATAGTGAATTTCTTATGGATCTCAATGATGAGATCTTTCAGGACAGCTTTTTTTAGGTCGGGGGTCCCGCTTTTTCTGATCAACTCTGGAAGCGACATTTCCCTGCTGTCCTTTGTGATCGGGTTATTCTTGCCTCCGATTGATTCCGACAGATCGAGGTTTACGTCATAGGAACTGAAATCTATCTTTTTATAGGTTGTTAACTCTTCATTTGTTGTGTGGATACTTCCATTCTTCAACCTTAGAGTTACCCGCATGGATTCCGGGTTT
Organism: Deltaproteobacteria bacterium; assembly: GCA_019313735.1. Classification (GTDB taxonomy): domain Bacteria; phylum Desulfobacterota; class Syntrophia; order Syntrophales; family UBA2210; genus UBA2210. Next base: position 3,518 of record JAFDAR010000022.1, read on the forward strand.
GAGATAAGATATCCCTTTTCCGCGATAATGGTAGCTGGCTCTTTCAACATGCGGTTATCGCATATAAAAACACCCTTCATGTAATCTCCGTGTGGTGGAATTTCTTCCGCGTAAAGTACAAGACCGGCAAAGTCGTCGTTGAATATCCTTTCTTTGATACCTATGCTTGCCTTCTGCTTCGCTATATCGAACAGGAGATTTCTAGTCGCAAGGTTCCCGTAAGGAATAAGAAAAAAGCCTGTGATTGCAGTTATGAGAAAGGCGCATAGAGAGGCGAACGCGATGGATGGCATAAGCTGGTACAGGCTCAGCCCCGATGATTTCAGCACGGTTATTTCATTGTCACGGGAAAGTCTTCCCAAACCCATAAGTATGGAGATGAGAAGAGATACAGGTATGGTGATCATGAGAAAAGAAGGCATCAGGTAAAGAACAAGTTTCGCTATGTCAGCAAAATCTACTCCCTTGTTTATCATGAGATCCATGAGCTGAAGGATTTTCCCCATCAGGAGGACAAAGGTAAGTATGAAGAGAATCATGAAAAAGGGAATGGAGATTTCTCTCAGAATATATCTGTTGATAACTTTGCTCATCTTTTATTTCCGGTAAGAATAATAACCGGGGACAGGTTTAAGCCTGTCCCCACTGGTACTGGTCACTACCAGCATCTTTTTCCCAAAATGCTTGGATTCGCTCCGAAAAGACTTTTTACGAGAGCATCAAAATTAAACATTGTTGGGAGTGTATAACAGCAAATCGATTTTGCTTCAATGTTTCTTGGATTGACCTTGATTTTTAAATCTGTTAAACAAACCTCAGTATATCAAATTGAAAGTATCAATATATAGTTTTGTCAAAGCCAACAGTCTTTGAAGGGGTTATCCATCATGATTGATTTACACACACATTCTATCTTCAGTGACGGTGAGCTGGTTCCCTCAGAACTGGCACGAATGGCGGTTGTAAAGGGATATCGAGTGCTTGCGATAACCGACCATGCCGATCACTCAAATATTGATTTTATTATTCCCAGGCTTGCAAAGGTCTGCGAAAAGATATCAGACGCCTGTCCCATAAGGGCTATCCCGGGTGTTGAGATTACACATGTTCATCCGGACCATATCTCTTCTCTTGCCCGGGAAGCAAGGATACTGGGTGCAAAAATCGTAGTGGTTCATGGGGAGACTATTGTGGAGTCAGTTATGCCGGGGACAAATCTTGCCGCGCTGAGGGCGTCCGTCGACATACTCGCGCATCCCGGGTTGATTACAGAAGAGGAAGCAGAACTGGCTGCCAGGAATTCGGTATTTCTGGAGATATCAGCAAGACACGGACACAGCTTAACTAATGGCCACGTGGCCGCACTTGCGCGTAGATTCGACGCAAAACTGGTTCTGAATACCGATGCCCACTCACCTGGGGATCTTGTGGACAGGGGAATGTCGGCTATGATCGCAAGGGGAGCCGGGATGAGCAAGGAAGAAATCGAAGTGATGTTCAGGAACTCGGAGTTGCTTGCTAAAAAAGCTGTAGAGAGATAACTGATTCTGTTGATTAATGGTCTTTTCGCCCAATCTTAAGCGTTATGCTCAAAAAATAATCCTCGGAATATTGACTATAAACCTGCGGTTGTTTTTTTCGCAGGCCTTGACCTTGAATGAAAATCCCCATAAGCGGGCAGAATCATAAGTCACAGGACAGGAATTATGAAAGCGGTATTTATCTCTGATGCTCACTTGAATGGCAGCGCCTGTGACGGATATCGATATCTGATGCGCTTTCTTGATTCCTTAAAGGGCGACACAGATGAACTTTTTATTGTCGGAGACTTTTTCGATTTCTGGTTTTCCGATAAAAACAGTGTTTATCCCGGCTTTTACGATATTGTTGAAAAACTGCTGGGAATAAAGAAGTCAGGGACGAATATCTCATTTTTTGAAGGCAACCATGATTTCTTTCTTGGCGACTATTTTGAACGGCATGGCATAAGAGTATTCCCCGACGGGGCAGTGATCGATCTGGATGGAAAGAAGCTGTTTGTATCTCATGGCGATACTGTGGATGATTCCAACACGGTCTATCTTTTATGGCGCAGGGTTCTTAGAAGCAGGCTGTTTTACACGATACAGAAAGAGATGCCTTCACCGATCCTGTGGCGTGTCTCCGGGATACTCTCAAGGATAAGCAGAAGCAGGAACGGTGGGGAGCGGTCCTCAAATAAACTTACCGTCAGGATGAGAACGTTTGCCATGAAAAGATTTGAAGAGGGGCTTGACGCGGTGATCCTGGGCCACCTTCATTCTCCCCGGTTTGAACAGCATGTCGCGCATAACGGGGTAAAGACCTTTGTCATCCTGGGTGACTGGATAGGCCATTACTCATATCTGTTATATGACAGTGGCAAATTTGTGATGAAACGGTATCATTCTACTTATTAGACCGGAGAGGAGGTTGATTGTGTCTCTTTACCTTTTATTGGAATCATATTCCTACCTTCTACTACCTGTAACCGGTTTCATCGTCTTTTCCCTTCTGGCATTTTTCTCCATTCTTCGAGGAAAGAAAAACTCCACCAACATCCTCTTTGCCTTCATATGTTTTCTCGGCGCCCTGATTGACCTCGATATCGCACAGGTATCTTTTCTCGCTGATCAGTCCCTCTCCCTCAGGCTTGACAGACTGTCCTATCTGTTTTTTGTTTTTGTCACGCCGGTTTATATCCAGTTTGTGCATTCATTTCTTGGAATGAAGAGAAGGAGATGGCTTGAAGTAACAGCGTATCTTTTTAGTGTCTCTCTTCTTCCCTTTACTCAGACCGAATACTTCATCAGCGGACTGCGCCAGTTTTCTTTCGGTAAGATTGCCGAGGCAGGGCCGGCGTATTATGTGTTTTCAGTGGTGGGAGGAATTGCCGCGCTGTACTGCATTACGACCCTCTTTCTTGGGATGAAGAGGGCGGAGGAGAACAGCGAGAGGAACAGGATAAAATACGTGTTTATAGGTTTTGGCCTTAGCGGATTGCTTATCCTGATGAACTCTCTCCCCATCAGTGGATATGATGTCTATCCTGTAGGCAATTTTAATTTTATCCCGGCGATAATACTTGCCTTCGGTGTACTGAAGTACGACCTTCTTGACATGGGAATGCTTATCAGGAAAGGAAGCGCCTATTTCTTCCTGACCGGGATATTGACCTTTGTTTATGCCATGGCTATATATCTGTCCAATATATTATTCATGGGATATGGGAATACTCATCCATTGATTATATCCTTCGCTCTTGCCGTCATTGTGATTGCGCTGTTCAATCCCGCGAGGATTAAGGTTCAGGGCTTTGTTGACAGGATCTTTTTCAGAGGGAAGTATGATTACCAGGAAACCTTGAGACGGATGAGTAGCACCATGGCATCTTTTTTGAGACTGGAGGAGCTCATGGATTTTATGCTTGATTCCATCCCGTTGGCCTTGAAAACAAGTGGCATGTCTATAGCACTCTACAGGAAAGAAGACGAATCTCTCGAACTTCATTCCAACAGAAGGGACCCACTTGGAAGGAAGCAAAAAATCTTCATGGGGGAAAGTCGGCCTGTAGCGGATTTTTTTGAGACTTACAGGAAAACGCTGGGACGGTCCACTGCCGGGAGGATGGATATTTCCGATGATGAAGAGAATAAAATATCTGACCTGTTTGATGCAACCGGCGCCGCTGTGCTGATTCCCATGATATCCAGGGATGAACTGACGGGGATTATGGCGTTGGGAGAAAAACGATCCGGAGAGCTGTTTGTGCATGAAGATATAGAGCTTCTGGAAACCATCGCCAATCAGGGCGCGATAGCCATAGAAAATGCCGGAAATTATGAAAGAATTGCTGAAATAAATATTGAACTGGAAGAAAAAGTCAAAAAAAGGACGGAAGCCCTTGCAGCGGCGCTTGAAGAAAAGGACAGGACTCAGCAGCAGTTGATCCGATCGGAGAGCCTCGCTTCCATAGGGCAGCTTGTAGCGGGTACGGCGCACGAGCTCAACAACCCCCTCGCGAGTTCATCGAGTCTTATCCAGACATCTGTCGAGACAGCCAGACAGTGGAAGGATGTGAAGGACGCGGACCGTGATGAATTGATAGATGATCTCCAGTTTTCCCTGAAGGAACTTGACAGAGCCGCCAACATTGTAAAAAGCCTTCTGGGGCTTTCGCGGCAGACGCAGACCTATGTTGAGCAGGTAAATATAAATATCCTGATAGAAGACGCCCTGAGAGTGTTGCACAGCCGGTACAAGAATTCAGCAATAACAATCGAAAAAAATCTAAGGGAAGACCTGCCGGAGATCGAGGGAAACTTTGCAAATCTGGGGCAGGTATTTATAAATATCATAGGCAACGCGATCCAGTCCATTCCGGATGGAAAGGGCAAGATAACGCTGGTGACATGGTATGAGAAAGACAAAGATCTCATTTGTATCGAATGTTACGATACAGGGAGGGGCATGTCTCCTGAAGAGGTAAGGGATGCCTTCAAGCCCTTTTTTACGACCAAAAAACCGGGAGAGGGAACAGGACTTGGACTGTATATCTCCCATGAAATCATAAAGAGACACAGCGGAAGCGTCAACATACAGAGCAAGAAGGGCAGGGGAACCGTCCTGTCCGTGGAACTTCCCTGCAGAAGGAGGAAAGCATGACAGGTATTCTGGTTGTAGATGATGAAGAAGGTGTGAGGAGGTCCCTTAAAAAGGTTCTCGAAAGGGACGGGTATGCCATATCACTGGCGGAAAATGGCAGCCAGGCAGTTGATATTGTCAGGGAGGATCCTTACCGGATAGAGACAGTCATATCGGATTATAAGATGCCCGGCATTGACGGGCTGGAGACACTGATCGAGATAGGGAAGATCAATCCGGAGATGACGAGAATCATGCTTACCGGATATGCCACGATGAAAAGCGCTATTGAATCGGTAAACGCGGGCATAGACGGGTTTATCACGAAACCCTTTTTAAACATTGAACTGAGCGCGAAGGTCAGGGAATACAACCTCAGGAAAAGACTCAAACAGTTTGTTTCGGAACAGGTTCTTTCCGAGATGTGGAAGGAAGGGGCGAATATAAGTTCAAAAAAACAGAAGGCCACGGTGCTCTTCAGCGACATAAGGGGCTTTACCGAATTGTCCGAAAACCTGAGCGTGGAAGATATTTGCGAGACGCTCAACATGCGTTATTTTTCACCCTTAGACGAGATTATATGTGGACATAATGGAACCCTGGACAAACATGTTGGTGACAGCATTATGGGTGTATTCGGTGCCCCATTGACCTTTGAGGATGATGCCGTGAGGGCTGTTACGTGCGCGATTGAGATGATGGACGAGATTGACAGGATAAACAGCAGTATCCCCGAAACGGGCCTGAAGATTTCTGTTGGAATAGGAATGAGCACAGGAGAGGTTATGGCAGGGATGTTCGGTTCTTCCAGAAAAAAAGAATATACCGTGATGGGACCCACAGTCAACGTGGCGTCGAGGCTCGAAAAACTTGCAAGAGCAAGGCAGATTCTTGTATGCGGTGACACATACAGCAAAGTGAAAGACATTGTCCGGGCCGAAGATATGGGGCCGGTTATGCTTAAAGGTGTTGACAGGAAGATAAACATATACAATATCATGGGACTGAAGTAGAAAACTCCTTGACAATTTTCGGATATTGGCTTAAATACAGCCCAACATCTGCCATGAAGCATATTCATATGACTGATGTATCAGAATATGAGACCTTTGCAGAATGTTCAATTTTGTTCAAGTTCAAGGAAGGTGAGAATTTTAACCACAGAATAATCGGGGACAGGTTTAAACCTGTCCCCACTGGTACACGAGGATTAATGCCCCCGCTACCAAATAAAACAAGGGGTTAGCTAATATCAGCTAACCCCTTGTTTTATTTGGTGGGCGTATAGGTGCCTATCGGCGGTGTAATGAGCTTTTTTAATTCTTTTTCAGAAACTGTATTATAACGTTTGAAAACGTTAATGGTTTTGTGCCCGGAGGCAGCCATGATGCGGAAAAAGTCATTTCCCTGGAGACGCCAGTTATTAATCGCTGTGTGGCGGAGATCGTGAAAGGTGAAATCTTCAATCCCTGCAAGGCGACAGGCCGTTTGGAATGATTTTTTTATGTCTCTGACCGGCTGGCCATTTTTTACAGAGAACACCCATCCGGAGATATCCCTTGGCATAGACTTTAGCATGTCGAGGATATCTGGATGCATCGGTATGGTGCGGCCTTCGTCAGTCTTGGTATCTTCCGGCAGTAACCGGATAAATCCGTTGATCATGTCTATCCGATCCCACTTGAGATTGAGAATTTCGCCTTTCCGCATGGCCGTGTAGTAGGCCATCATGACGATCCGTGCAGTATGCGGCAGGCAGTTGGCTATCAGGCGTTCAAACTCTTCATGGCTTATTACCCGGTCTCTGACATTATGTTCCTTCAACGCTTTCAGTTTCTTAAACGGTACGGATTCTATTTTTCCTCCCTGTTCAGCAAGGTTCAAGATATGGCGTAAACATTCTATCTCACGGTTCACGGTTGCGGGCCGGGTCAGGTGTTTCCTGTATGATTGTTCGTCCAATCTTTTCTGGCGGTACGCTTCGACCTGGTTAATCATGATTTCCGAAATGTGTTTTCCCGCGAATGAACTGGCCAGCTTTCGAAGTGAATAAACATCCCTCTGATATGATTTCTTGGCCTGAATTTGCGGCAGCGAGAGATACCACTTTGAAAGCTCGTCAAAGGTTGGGTTCTTGACTTTCCTGACAACTCTCCCCTCTGCCTTTCGGGATAGCAC
>JAFDAR010000303.1 GCA_019313735.1 Deltaproteobacteria bacterium
AGGGATTGCGGGTGCTTCAATCGGGGCGCTCCTTGAATGCCGCGGCCTGAAGGTGACGAACCAGAAGCTGGATCCCTATATCAATGTCGACCCGGGCACAATGAATCCCTTTCAACACGGGGAAGTGTATGTAACGGATGACGGTGCGGAGACAGACCTGGATCTGGGTCATTACGAGAGATTTGTAAATACACCCATGGGAAAGGGAAATAATCTGACCACGGGGCAGGTCTATTTTTCCGTCATATCGAAGGAGCGGAGGGGAGAGTATCTGGGAGGTACCGTTCAGGTAATTCCTCACATCACGAACGAGATCAAGGACTATATCAAGGGAGCGGCCAAGGGATTTGATGTGGCGATCGTTGAGATAGGCGGCACGGTGGGTGATATCGAAAGCCTCCCCTTTCTCGAGGCAATACGACAGTTCAGAAATGAGGTTGGCAGAGAAAATGCGATCTTTATCCATCTGACATGGGTCCCTTACCTTAAAGCGGCTGGAGAAGTAAAGACAAAGCCGACCCAGCACAGTGTCAGGGCCCTGAGGGAGATAGGAATCCAGCCCGATATACTTCTCTGCCGGACGGAAGAGTTCCTCTCAAAAGAGATCAGGGAAAAGATTGTCGATCTTCTCAATATCTGGACAGGTCAGTCTCGTCTGGATGATTGGGAAAAACTCAGTGAAAAGATTAAAAATCCTTCAAATGAGGTTTCTATCGCCATTGTGGGTAAATATGTCGACTGGGCAGATTCTTACAAAAGCCTGAATGAGGCACTTATTCATGGTGGTATCGCGAATGACTGCAAAGTTCATCTCGATTTTGTCGATTCAGAGCAGATAGAAAGGGAAGGAATTACGGATCAGTTTAAAAATGCGGGGGGTATTCTCGTTCCGGGAGGATTTGGTAAACGGGGTATCGAAGGTATGATACAGGCCATAACCTATGCCCGTGAAAATAAGGTGCCATTTTTCGGCATCTGTCTCGGTATGCAGATGGCCGTCGTGGAGTACGCGAGAAATGTGTGCAGCATGAAAGACGCGAACAGTTCCGAATTTAACGGCGAGACGGCCTATCCGGTGATCGACCTTCTTCCGGAACAAAAGGATATTGTCGATATGGGCGGAACGATGAGGCTCGGCGCCTATGACTCCCTTCTGGAGAAGAACACCTTTGCATTTGAAGGGTATAAAACGAAAAAGATAAGCGAGCGCCACAGGCACCGCTACGAATTTAATAATGAATATAGGGATATATTGACTGATAAAGGCCTCCGCATCAGCGGCACGTCCCCGGATGGTCGCCTCGTTGAGATCGTGGAGCTTGGCAATCATCCCTGGTTTTTGGGCTGTCAATTTCATCCGGAGTTTAAATCGAAGCCGATAAAGCCTCACCCCCTGTTCCACAGGTTTATCGAGGCATCTCTAAAGTATGCGGAGGCGAAATAGTCGGGATTCCGGAAAAAATGATAAATCAGATCATAAATATCACTCTGAAAAAACTGGAAGATAGCCGTCGGGAGGAATCCGCGACATGCTCTTCCCAATGCGCTCATCAGAGCCGCCCTTTTAGGTCCAAAAAAGTGGTCCTAAGGTTTTCAAGGAAGTATCCGAGGAATCATGGCCCGAGCTAATCGTCATTGCATTCCCGGTTGTGTCTGACATATTACGCATCGTTGTCACAAGAAAGAGTTCTTGCTCAAATTCTCAAGAGACAGGAATCGATGGATTCAGTGGCTGTATGAAGCAAGAAAACGATACGGATTAGTGATTCTTAATTATACGGGCACCTCAAACCATATCCATCTCCCGGTTGTCGACACAGATCAAAACGCAATCCCCAAAAGTATCAAGTTAACTTGGTCCAACCCCAAATCCCCAAATCGATCGGCGCCTGCTCAGAGATTCTTCTGAATAAAGTCGACTGCATTTCTGAAGATTGAAAGCCCCTCTCCGTCTTCAGGCAGCTTTTCCCTCGTCCATCGGGGATGATTGGTATAGTGCAAATATGCTTCCGGGTGTGGCATGAGGCCGAAGATCCTACCTGTTTCATCACATATTCCCGCGATGGCATCCTCCGAACCGTTCGGGTTGTCAGGATAATCCATCGTCGCTTTCCCGTAATCCTCATCACTGTACTGCATGACGATATGATTGCCTGCGTGTAGTTTCTCCAGT
>JAFDAR010000023.1 GCA_019313735.1 Deltaproteobacteria bacterium
GCAGAAAATAATTTCGTTAACGCATTAGTAAGATAGAAGTTGCTTTCTCGTAGAACGCAACTTCGTTATCGCACTTATCCCCTTTAGTGGGACTTATCCCGTTTATCGGGGTTAGGTTACTAATCCCGACTCGTCGGGACAGCCTATCCACCTGAGTGGTCACCTCACAGCTTGCTCAACCTTCTCTGCGCCTGTCTCTCTCTTTTGGGTTTTCTCTTCGCAGCGCCCTTCTTTCTGGTTCCGGATTCCGGGATATCGTAATCATCATCTTTACAGGGTTCACCGCCGTGGATCATCGCCATCATTTCCGCTTCATTCATTCTTGTCTCGAATTCAGGTGAAGATATTGCCACGCCGCCTGCTTTCACAACCGAATCTGCAACGTCTCTGTCGGATGTAACAACGATGATCTCTCCGCCCCTTCCCGCCATTGCCATCCGTTTTATAACTTTATCTGCTGTTTCACCCCTCCTGGAATATACAATATGGACGCCGTTCTCCCTGAGCCGTTCTTCTCTGGCAGATCCATTTGCCCATCCGTCGAAGACCACTGTTATCTTGTGATCCTTCAGCTTTTTGTACCCAGCGACTCTCTTCATCAACCCGTTACGACCCTCCTCCAGGCTGAACCTTTCGAGACGTTTCAGGGAATCTGATTGTCTGATGAGATTATATCCGTCTATGATGATGTGCATAATTCGAGTTTTGGGTTGCAGGTTGCGCGGTTCGATCAGCCTTCCAGGATTGTCCTCATCTCCTTTATTGTCTGCCCATAATTCTCGCTTAGAAAGATGCTGGAACCCGCGACGAAGACATCGACACCGGCCTCTTTCACGACTTCTATGTTCTGAAGAGTGATTCCCCCGTCCACCTCGAGAAGGACATCGGGTGAGGCACGGTCGATCATATCCCTTGCTGCTCTTATCTTGGGCAACATACTTTCTATGAATTTCTGTCCCCCGAATCCGGGATTCACAGTCATGATAAGCAGCAGGTCAATGTCGCCTATAATCTGTTCAATGCCGGCAAGTGGGGTCGCGGGGTTGAGCGCGACGCCGGCCTTTGCCCCTGTTTCTCTGATCAGGTGAATCGCCCGGTGAAGATGACTCGTCGCTTCGGCATGCACGGTAATGATGTCACTGCCCGCGTCCGCAAAGCTCCGGATATACCTGTCGGGGGCCTCAATCATCAGGTGGACATCGAGGGGGATACGTGCGGTTTTCTTTATGGATGCCACGACAGGAGGACCTATGGTTATATTAGGAACAAAATGTCCATCCATGACATCAACGTGAATCAGATCCACCCCGGCGTCTTCGACCGCGAGGATTTCCTCCCCGAGTCGGCTGAAATCGGCGGACAATATTGATGGCGCGATCTTCTTCATATCAGAATTTCATAATGAGGGAATGTATCACACCTGTGTCAACTTCTTTTACAGTCAACCGAAGTTCCTTTGCCTGCTCTTTCGCCTCTCCCGGAAAAAATATAAAGCCGTGAGATATGCTATCCGGAGGCACAGGCCTGTCTTCCAGAGATCTGTCATGCAGATCTTCGCCTATCTGGTGAGGCGCCTTTTCATCGGCCAATCCCTTGGCTCCACCCATGGTAAGCCCCGCGGCACCACCGATGGCTGCTCCCTTACCCGCCGCCTCACCGACACTGGTCCCGGTCACTATGCCTATCGCCGCACCGATAACAGCACCCGCCGCGCCTGCCAGCAGACCGGTTTTTGCTCCTTCCGGGAGAATTTCTCCATATTCCGATTCCTTTGCTATCCGGTCATAAGCTGTTTCCTGATCAAGGATCGGCCACAGGTTGTTCTGGATGTCCACCAGATAAGTCTTTCCCGCGACAATTTTCAGGGGATGCTTCCCCCTGTTGTCAAAGATCACCTGGAGGGGAAGGACTCCCGAATCTACCATATCAAATCCGAAAGCGGCCTTCGCCTCTTCCCGGGTGTATGCCTTGGCCGCTATAGTGGCGCCCGCCACCTCTGTCGCGTTCGAGTAGGCACTCGGCATCTTGAAGGGGACAACTTTCTTCTCATACCTTGTGCATCCCATAATTGTAATAAGGACAAAAAGAATGATCCCCAGCATATAAGCCCTGTTTGTTCGTGTCATAATCGGTTTTCCTTTCCGCTGTTTTTACATGCGTTAATATAGTGAACTCTATTATTTTTTGCTGTGCCTGTCAATCCGTTTTGTGAAGACTTGACAGAAGGCTAAAAGATCATTATGTTCCACCAACCATGAACTGCTTATTTTATAATGTATTGCTGTTTATCGCAGCTTTTTTTCTTATACCATTTTTCGCGGTAAAAATCGTGTTTGCTGGAAAATACAGAAAGAGTATCGGCCCCAAGTTCGGGCTCATTCCGCGGGGGGTCTTCGAAGAAATGCAAGGTTCGCCCCGGATATGGGTGCATGCGGTGTCGGTGGGAGAGGTTACCGCTGCCGCTCCCATAGTTTCATCGCTGAGAGAGATGTATCCCGAGGCATGCATTGTCCTCTCCACAAGCACGGAGACCGGCCAGGAGATGGCGCGGAGCCTGATCACGGACGCCACATCACATATCTACTACCCCCTCGACATCCCCATTGTTGTCAGACGGGTCATGGACAGGGTGAACCCGGATATATTTGTTTCAGTCGAGACGGAGATATGGCCCAACTTTGTACGCATCTGCAGTGAGAGGGAAATTAAAATAGCGATGGTAAATGGCCGGATTTCTCCCCGCTCCTTCAGGCGGTACAGAAGGACAAATTTTTTCTGGAAGCGGATTATGAATATGATCGGCACGATAGGGGCCATATCCGCGATTGACGCCTCCAGGTTGGAGGCCATGGGAGTGGAACCATCCAGGATCCATGTTTTGGGAAACGCGAAATATGACAGCCTTGCCGCAAGGGCGAATGACGCTCTGAGAGATGAAATCGAAGCAAGGCTGGAGATCCCTCACGAAACAAAGGTCTTCGTGGCGGGCAGCACGCATGAGGGCGAGGACGATGTGGTTCTTAAAATCTATAGGGGTCTGCTTGAAAGATATCCTGATATGCTTATGATTATTGTCCCGCGGCATCCCGAGAGAGGCAGTGCTGTACTTTCTCTTGCGAAGGACGCAGGTTTTGATGACTGCATTACGATGACAGAGATAAACAGGGGCGAGAGGCGTGCCGGCCGGCGGATCATCATTGTTGATGTTATAGGAGAGCTCTTTAAGGTCTACAGCCTCGCCACCATGGTCTTCTGCGGCGGAAGCCTGGTTCCCAGGGGAGGACAGAATATCCTGGAGCCCGCGGCGTGGGGAAAAGTTGTTCTCTATGGCCCCTCAATGGAAGATTTCATGGATGAGAGGGAAAGGCTGGAGATGGCTGGGGGCGGCATTACCGTCAGGGACGGCAATGAACTACTAAGTGAGATGCTGAAACTGATGGAAGATCCCGAGACCCTCCGCAAGAGAGGAGAAGCGGGACGTGAGATAGTTGCCTCCAACAAGGGGGCCGCGCGAAGATACGCCGAGATGATAAGCAGCCGCCTGAATGGATAGTTTACAGTTGTCGGTTCACAGTTGACGGTTTAATTTGTGAAAGAAACCCTGCTTTGACAAAAGGTGGATTCGTCGCCTGCGCTCTTTAATCCACCTTACACTTTACTGACAGCCTTTTTTAACTGTAAACCGGTAACTGTGAACTTTTTTTATTATCCTTCCGCCCGTTTCAGGCATTCGTTCCACCGGCTGTTCACCGATGCCTGGAGGCCACTCAACTGTTCGATGCTCATCTTTTTGAATCTTTCCTGTCTCTCTACATAATTGACGAGGGGAAGAAGTTTCCCCCTTTCTGCCATGATCTTGCTCCTGCCGGTGAAGCGAAACCGGTCGTTCTCTATTTCAAAGAGAATGAACAGGCCTGTTTCAACGGCAAGCCTTGCGATCTTAACTGTATCCTTTGTAGGATAGCCCCACCCGGGAGGGCAGGGAGTGTCGATATGAATGTACCGTGTTCCCCTAATCCTCTTGGCCTTGACAAACTTGTCATACAGATCAACCGGATAGGCGGGCGAGACGGTGGCCAGATAGGGAATATGGTGGGCCTCCATGATCTTCAGAAAATCCTTCTTCGGCTCCTGTTTTGTCAGGACGGGTGTGGTTGTGGTTATGGCGCCCATGGGTGTCGCGCCGGAGCGCTGCGTCCCTGTGTTCATGTAGGCCTCATTGTCATAGCACGCGAATATGAAGTCGGTGTTTCTCTCCGCCGCTCCACTCAGGGACTGTATGCCGATGTCATAGGTTCCGCCATCCCCTGAAAGGGCCAGGACGGTTATATCCGTTTTATTGAGTGCGTTAAGGCCGGCCACGATTCCGGAGGCAGAGGCCGCGTTACTTGCAAAGGTAGTGTTGAGGGCTGGTATGATTGTAGATGTGGTGGGATACAGTCCATGGAGCACGCACAGACAGCTCGGGGGTATTGCCACTATCGTATTTTCCCGCAGGGCCTTGAGTATGTATCTGTACGCGAGAGAAAGCCCGCATCCCTGACATGCCCTGCTTCCCGGCAGGATATACTCCTTGTCATTTATCTTGAATATGTTTTCATGCATTTTCTTGTCCTGTGATGTTCGAGTTACGGGTTGCCCCTTGCCTGTTGTTTTCATCCTTCATCCTTCGGCCCAGTATAACAGTTGAGCCATACTGTTTTATTGCCAGTCTCACCGGTCCTGGCGGATTCGAGGGTCGCTCTTCCCGCATCCACAATCTCTTCGGTCTTGACATCCCTTCCTCCCAGTCCCGCTATGTAATCATGGATGAGAGCCCTGACGTCCGTTCCGTAAAAGGCGGCCTTCAGGTCCGAGCAGACGCCCCCCTCATAACCATAACTGATGCACTTTTCAAAGACCGCGATGGCTGTTGCCTTTTTAAATGCCTGCACAACCTCTTCCTTTGGAAAAGGTCTGTATGCCCTGATTCCTACAACGCCGGTCCTGATCCCCTCGGCACGCAGCGCGTCAGCGGCCAGTGTGGCCTCGGTGGCGATGGAGCCCATTCCCGTCAGTATCAACTCGGCGTCTTCGGTCATATATTTCCAGATCAGACCACCATGGTCCCGACCGGTTATCTCTGCCCATTGACTGCTTGCGGTCCTGATTACCTTTCCTGATTTTTCGAACGCGGCCTGCAGCTTGTATCTCATCTCCATGTAACCGTCGCAGAGAATTCCTCCCGAGTTTTTCCTCCTTGTCGGAAAAAACACGGGGTTGATCGTCCTCGGATCGTCCGGGGAAAGGATGGTATGAGGCTTGTATGGAGGCAGAAATTTCTTTACCATTCCGGCATCCGGCACCTCCACGGGCATCATCGTATGAGAGAGGATAAAACCGTCGTAGCAAACCATTACCGGGATATAGACCTCTTCCGCTATGCGGTATGCCTGTATGATGGTGTCAAGAATCTCCTGGTTGTCTCTGCAGTATATTTGTATCCATCCTGTGTCTCTCTGCGAGAAGGAGTCCTGCTGATCATTAAAGATGGACCAGGGAGCCCCCACCCCTCTGTTTACACAGCACATGACGACCGGCAGTCTGGAGCCCGCCGCCCAGTGTAGCTGCTCATGCATATAGAGAAGGCCATTGGAGCTTGTCGCTGTAAACACCCTGGCTCCCACTGCAGATGCCGATATGCAGACGGTTAGAGAGGAGTGCTCGCTTTCCACCCTGACATATTCCGCCTTCAGCTCTCCTCTTTCAACATATTCGGACAATTTCTCCGCGAGGCTGGTCTGTGGCGTTATGGGATAGGCCGCGATGACGCCGGGCCGGGCGAGTTTCACCGCCAGTGCCGCCGCCTCATTCCCCGTGATAATCCGGACATCATTCATCAATATCCACCTCTCTTACCATCTTTATCGCGTTGGGGGGGCATTCCTCCGCGCAGATACCGCATCCCTTGCAGTAATCCATGTCTATTTCAACAGGTATTGTCATGGACACCACCCCTTCCGGGCAATAGAGCCAGCACAGGAAGCAGGCCGGTTTACCCTTGACCTCCGGTATGCATTTCGCGGGGTCGATCACAGGCCTCTCTTCTCTCCACTCGCCCGTCCTGCCCGCCTCGCCCACAGCGGGTGTACAGACGCCCGATATATTGGTGTCAGTATTTTTCATTTTCGTTCCTTCTTCCGAGTTTCAAGTATATGACAAGTTCGTAAAATAACCGGGGACAGGTTTAAACCTGTCCCCGCTGGCACTCAAAATGCTTGGATTCGCTCCGAAAAGACTTTTTACGAGAGCACCATGTATATAGTTTCGGGTTGTTCCTCACTCCTTGCTCCTTACGTAAAGTGTTCTTTCAAAGGCCGTCCTGATGGCCTGAAAATTAGAGGACGCCCTGCCCCGCGGCATCTTTTTCTTTATTCCCTTCTCGATGCTTTCAAGAGAGACAAGACCCGATGCCATGGAAAGCGCCCCAAGAAGAGGAGTATTTACAACAGGGGCTCCACTCATGCTGAGATGGTGCTCCCTTGCTATCTTGGCGGCGTCGACCGTTGCCACCGAAAAATCCCCGCTGACCCCGATCTGCCCCGGCGTCAGGGTCGTGTTGACAATGACCAGGCCCTCTTTTTTAATCCTTCCCGCACCGGTTGCGGCCTCAAGAAGGGATTCGTCCATAATGACAGCAATATCAGCAGACGCGATCTGCGAAAAGGTCCTGACCGGCTCGTCCGATATCCTCGTTGAGGCAGTGAGGGGAGCGCCTCGCCTCTCCGGCCCGAAAGTGGGCGCGGATGTAACGCCCCGGAACCCCTGGATATAAGCCGCCTCCGCTAAAATCTGCGCCGCCAGGACAACCCCCTGGCCGCCTCTGCCATGCCATATTACTTCGTGCATTGCCATTTGCTTTTCTCCAAAAAAAAAGCCATGAGACTTTCGCCCATGGCCCTTCAAATCTTTATCTGTTGTTTCGTTATACCACAGAGATGACAGGCCGCAGGTATTTAGCCCTGCTAAGAGCGAGGCTAAGCAAGCTGGATAAATTCAAAAGCCCTTTCGCGGAAAACCCTGTCACCCGACACTTCCCTTTCATAAAAAGATGGTTGTGTCTATCTCAGAAATGTTTAAAAGTCAAACGGAAAACTTTCTCGATCGGATAATCTGCCCTGTCACACAGCAGGGGATTTCAGGACTTCTGCCTGATAGTGAGTGTTGAGGGCATCAATAATGGCGTTGATATCTCCATCAAGGATATTTTCCAGATTATACATGGTAAGCCCGATCCTGTGGTCTGTCATCCGCCCCTGGGGAAAATTGTAGGTTCGTATCCTCTGGCTCCTGTCTCCGCTCCCCACCTGTTGTTTCCTCGTCTCGGAAATTGTGGCATCCTGTTCCTCACTTACCTGTTCGAAAAGCCTGGCCCGGAGCACTTTGAGGGCCTTTGCCTTGTTTTTATGCTGCGATTTTTCGTCCTGGCAGGTTACCACAAGCCCCGTTGGAAGATGGGTAATTCTTACCGCGGAATCTGTGGTGTTGACACTCTGTCCCCCATGGCCTGTGGAACGATAGACGTCTATCCGAAGGTCATTCGGATCAATATTCACTTCCACTTCTTCCGCCTCAGGAAGAACCGCAACCGTCACAGCGGATGTATGGATTCTCCCCTGTGCCTCGGTAACAGGAACCCTCTGTACACGGTGAACGCCGCTTTCGTATTTCAACCTGCTGTACGCGCCATCTCCCTCAACAAGCAGTGTGACTTCCTTAAATCCTCCCACGCCTCCGGATAAACTGGAGTTTATAACCTCCACTTTCCAGTTACATCTTTCCGCGTACCTGGTATACATCCTGAAAAGATCCCCAGCAAAAAGTCCCGCTTCATCTCCTCCCGTGCCGGCCCTTATTTCCAGAAAGACATTTCTCTCGTCATTTGGATCTGTTGGAAGTAAAAGAAGTTTCAACTTTTCTTCCAGAACCTGCAGTTTCACCCGCAACTGAGGGATCTCATCTTTTGCCATCTCCCGCAGTTCCGGATCACCATCTTTGAGGAGATCTTTATTGTCCTCAATCTGAGAGGTTATATCTCCATACTCTCTGTAGGCCTGCACAATATCGGAAATGCCGGCATGTTCCCTGGCGTACTTCCGGTATTCACCATAATTGCCGATTACGGCGGGATCGCTCAACAATTCTTCCAGATCTTGATATCTTTTCTCGATTTCACTAAGCTTTGTCAGCATACTGTTCTTCCCGGATTGATGACGATTTTCTTCAGAAGGGGATGACTCTAAACGGACAGCCCTTACGGGCCGGAAGATACCTGATAAAAAGCAACTGTTCAGGGTTACAAAAGCACAAAAAAAGAATAGAATCAAGCATCTTGCGAAAGATTGTCAGCAGAAAACCCTCTTTGTGCCTGATCAGTGACACCTGTTACTTCTGCTCAAGATTGGCATATCTGCGATTGAACTTCTCGATCCTTCCAGCAGTATCCATTATTTTCTGTTTTCCAGTAAAAAACGGGTGACACTTTGAGCATATCTCAACCTTGGTATCACCTTTGGTGGATCTCGTCTCAATAACATTCCCGCAGACGCATGTTATCTTTGCTTCCTTATATTCCGGATGAATATTCTTCTTCATAGTTCCTGTCAGCCTCCCTCGGCATTTAAAAAACTGTTATTATATCCATATCAAAATGAATTTCAAGAAAATAATTTCCAAATCACTGATTCATGGACTTAAAAAATTCCTTGTTGGTGCTTGTTCTTTTTACCTTATCAATGATAAATTCCATGGCATCCACAGGGCTCATCTCCTGCAGGAGCCTCCTCAGTATCCACAATCTGTTCAGATTTTCCTTGTCGATCAGCATCTCCTCTTTTCTTGTACCGGAACGGACAAGATCGAACGCGGGAAAGATTCTCCTGTCTGAGATTCTTCTATCGAGATGCAGCTCCATATTCCCTGTTCCCTTGAATTCTTCAAAGATAACATCATCCATCCGGCTTCCCGTATCGATAAGGGCCGTCGAGATTATTGTGAGACTACCACCTCCTTCAATATTCCTCGCGGCGCCGAAAAACCTCTTCGGCTTGTGCAGGGCGTTGGAATCAACACCACCGGAGAGCACTTTCCCGCTTGGCGGCACAACGGAGTTATAGGCCCTGGCAAGCCGGGTAATGCTGTCCAAAAGTATAACAACATCCCTGTTGTGCTCTACCAGGCGTTTGGCTTTTTCGATAACCATCTCCGCGATCTGGACATGCCGTGTGGCAGTTTCATCAAAGGTTGAAGAGATAACCTCTCCAGAAACGCTTCTCTCCATATCCGTCACTTCTTCAGGACGTTCATCTATCAG
>JAFDAR010000024.1 GCA_019313735.1 Deltaproteobacteria bacterium
GCATCGCCAAGCCCGTATATTTCATGAACCTCCCGTTCATTGGCAAGCTTCTGTGCGATCCCGGCCTGATCTCTTCTGGCGGTGTGCCAGACAAGCCGCTTGAATATGGTTTCCGATGCGTCTTTGATGATATCCATGTTCACCACCATACAGCGCAAAAGGCTGCCTGTCAAGTGGCGGGGTCACGCAGCCTACTGATATCATTAGATAAACCGGCCGCCATATTTTACTTTCCCGGTGTTTTGCGAGAGATAAACGGGAAGGGGAATGTCATCCTTGAATATCCTCGCAAAAAGGGGGTGTCAATGACCTTGTGCGCCCTGATTTGAGCAAGGCGCAGGACAAGAATGAATTTTTGCTTTTTGCGGTTTTGTTGAATTTTTTTCGATTTTTTCCAAAAAGAATCATGGCTTATGTCGAATATCCAGAGAAATAAAAAATACTTGACAGGAATCGAATAACCCGTGTATAGATCCAGAAAGTGCAGATAGGAACGAGTGCTGGTAGAAATTATGAATCGTATTATCTATTGTGAAACATGCAAACAACTCTGGTGGTGGTGGACCAATATAGAAGAGTCTGCCGGCGCAACTTCCCATGACTGAGTAGTAGTATATAATTGAATCACAAAGGGATCGTAGGCAGGGCTCATGCTGCCACGATCCTTTTTTTGTACAGAAAAGGGGCGTGGAAAAATCCATAGCCCCTTTTCTGTGTGGCTCAAAATTTCATAACCCTACCCCTCGCAGTCGAGTCGTTATAGCCGTATGCGGGATGAAAAGGAGATACAATCTATGTGTGAACAGCAAAACAGCAAAGAACAATCACCGATGGGAACGATGCCGGACGAGGCCGGTCATTTTGGGCCACACGGTGGACGCTATGTGGCGGAAACGCTTATGACGGCCCTTATTGGTCTGGAAGAGGCCTACCGGAAGATTTCCCTCGAGCCCGCCTTCAAAGAAGAGCTTGGGATGTTGCTGGCCGACTACGCAGGACGGCCGACACCCCTTTACCATGCCCGCCGATTGAGTGAGCATCTTGGCGGCGCCAGGATCTACCTCAAACGGGAGGACCTGACCCATACTGGCGCCCACAAGATCAACAACACACTGGGTCAAGGATTGCTCGCGCGATGGATGGGCAAGAAGAAAATCATCGCCGAAACAGGCGCCGGTCAACACGGTGTTGCCACCGCGACGGTAGCGGCCCTCTTCGGCATGGAATGCAGAATTTTCATGGGAATTGAAGACATCCGGCGGCAGGAGCCCAATGTGCTTCGCATGAAACTGCTCGGCGCCGAAGTTGTGCCGGTTGAATCGGGCGCAGGAACCCTGAAGGATGCCATGAATGAGGCTATGCGATACTGGGTAGGAGCGGTGACAGACACCCATTACGTGATCGGGTCAGTGGCCGGTCCTCATCCATACCCCCTGATGGTACGGAATTTTCAAAAAATAATTGGTGAAGAGGTTAAAAGACAGATGCAGGAAACTCTCAACCGCCTCCCCGATATGTTGGTAGCTTGTGTAGGGGGGGGAAGCAATGCCATGGGGCTCTTCTACCCCTTCCTGGAAACATCGGTGGAATTGGTGGGGGTCGAGGCGGCGGGAAAGGGTATCGCCTCGGGGAAACACGCCGCCACTCTTGGTGAGGGTTCGATCGGCGTGCTTCATGGTTCAAAATCCTACGTGCTTGAGGATAAAAACGGCCAGATCAAGGAGGCCCATTCGATTTCCGCCGGACTGGACTACCCCGGTGTGGGGCCCGAACATTCCTTTCTGAAAGACTCCGGCAGAGCCCGTTATGTCTCCGTAGACGACGATAAGGCCATGGAGGCCTTTCATACGCTGTGCCGCATAGAAGGGATCATTCCCGCCTTGGAGAGTGCCCATGCCATTGCCTACTGCCTTAAGGAAGCTCCGAGCATGTCCAGGGACAGGATTATAGTGGTGAATCTTTCCGGAAGGGGTGACAAGGACCTGGGCATTGTTTCTGATTATGAAGCCAGGAAAGGGGGAGCGAGCCGATGAACAGATTAGATACGCGATTTGCCGAACTGAAAACAAAAAAGGAGAAAGCCCTGGTGGGGTTTGTCGCGGCAGGTGACCCCACTCTGTCGGCGTCCCTCGATCTCATCACGGCCATGTGCCATGCCGGTCTCGATATTCTGGAACTGGGGATTCCCTTTTCCGATCCCACGGCCGATGGCCCCGTCATCCAGCGGTCCGCGGCGCGGGCCTTAAAAGAAGGCGCCAGCCTCACGCGCGCGATCGAAATGACGAAAACGCTACGGGAGAGAACCGATATCCCCATCATTCTCTTCAGCTATTACAATCCCATCTTTGCCTACGGCCTTGAGCCCTTCTACCGGGACTCCCTTGCGGCAGGCGCCGATGGAGTGCTCATCGTCGATCTCCCCTACGAAGAATCCCGGGAGCTTACGAAATGCTGGGAGAAAGAGAACTGCTTCTCCCTGATTCGTCTCGTGGCACCTACCACACCGAAGGAACGGATGAAAAAAATTGCCGGGAACGCGTCTGGTTTTCTCTACCTGGTTTCGAAAACCGGCGTCACTGGAAGCACCGGGCTGGACGCGGGCGATGTAAGGGATCATGTAAAGAACCTGCGCGCTGTTACACAATTGCCCATCTGCGTCGGTTTTGGTATTTCCACTCCCGAAGATGCAAAAATACTGGCGCCACATGCCGACGGCATCGTGATAGGCAGCGCCTTCGAACGGACAATCGAAGAGCACCAGAACGACACGGACCTTGTGAAACGATTGGAAGAGCAGGTACGAAATTTTAAGGCGTCACTGAGATAGGCGTCGCGGGGAGAATAACAAACAACCCTATTACAAAAGGGAAAGGAAAAGATATCATGATTACAGCGATTGTGCTTTTTAAGGCGGAAAAGGGGAAGATTCAAAAGCTCGCCACCCAACTGGGGGCCATTGAAGAGGTGGTGGAAGTGCTTTCCATCACCGGAGAATACGACCTGATGGCGAAGATTCAGGTCCGGGAATATGAGCACCTTTCCGACATCGTTACGGATAAAATGCAAAACACGGAGGGCGTAACGGGAACCAGGACAATGATGGCCTTCAAGACCTACAAGTTTCATGAACTGGAAGAAGGCGCCCCCACGGCAATGATCGTTCCCCAATCGGCTGAAGAAGCAGCCGCAGTGATCGAAAACGGCAAGAGTACGATCAAACCGATTCTTTCAAAGCTTACCGAAAACTTCGATCTAGAAAAAAGCGAAATCTTCAGCGTCATCGACGCGATTAATGACGGCAATTTATCGGACGTGCAGATTGCCGGTTTTCTGGTGGGCCTGCTGAGCAAGGGCCCCAGCATCAGGGAGGTGGCCTACATCGCGCAGGCGATGCGGAAGAATTGCATTCCCATGCACGTGTCCGTTGATTCGGAACTTACAGATACCTGCGGGACCGGCGGTGGATTGACCACCTTCAACGTAAGCAGCGCCAACGCGATTCTTACGGCATCGGCCGGAGTTCCGGTGGCCAAACACGGCAGCCGGTCCATATCCTCGCCTTCGGGGAGCGCCGATGTCCTGGAGGCTCTGGGCGTTAATATCAACCTGACCCCGGAACAAGCATCCCGCCTGATCGAGGACATAGGGATCAGTTTCATATACGCGCCAAATTTTCATCCCGTTATGCTCAAGGTGTTCGGCCCCGAAAATCAACTGGGAATCAAAACGATCTTCTTTACGGTCATTGGCCCCCTTATCAACCCCACAGGCGCCCGCAATCATACGATCGGCGTTTACAAGCCGGAGCTGGCCAATATGATGGCAAGCGTGGTGGCAGAGATGGATTTTAATCACGTCATCGTGGCCCATGGCCTGGACGGTCTGGACGAAATATCCCTGCTCGGAAAAACTTCGATCGCCGAAATCAAAGGGAGCGAGATCAAATACTATGAAATCGCTCCCGAGGATTTCGGACTGAAACGCTGTGCCCTGCAGGATATCGCCGGCGGATCTCCCGACTTCAACGCCACGGTGATCCGGGATATATTCTCAGGCGCGGAACAGGGTCCCCGGCGGGATTTTCTCGTTCTGAACAATGCGGCCACCCTGTATGTGAGTGGAAAGGCATCGAGTATTCACGATGGGATTGAGCTCTCTGGTTCCCTTATCGATTCGGGTGCGGCCGGGCGCAAACTTCAGGAACTGGTGGAAAAATCCAATGCTTTTTGATACGGTACCTCTATGATGAAAATTGCAATTTCTTCCGGACAGGGAAACGCATTATCACTTTCCGCATCCATACGGGCAAGGCAACACGAAGGATTCTTCCCTGTGATCTCAGAAATCAAGGTCCGTTCGGACAAAAAAGGGGATCTTCTGTGCGGGCGCGACCCGGTGGCGCTCGCGCAGGAAATGGCGAGGTGTTCTGTTGCGGGAATCAGTGTGGTAACGGAAACGGAGCACTTTGGCGGTCACATGGACCTGTTGCCCGCGATTGCTGCCGCGGTTGACCTTCCCGTACTTCACAAGGATTTCATCATCTCGAAGCGACAGATTGAGGAATCAGCCGCCGCCGGAGCCTCGGCGGTATTGTTGATCACAGCTATCCTGAAGATCAAACAACTGGCACGGCTTATCGATCATGGCCGGGAACACGGCCTTGAAACCCTTGTGGAAGCTCATGATATGGAAGAGATAGAAAAGATTCGACAGCTTCCCTTCAATCTGATGGGGATCAATAATCGCGACATCACGATCTTTGAGATTGACAACAACGATGTGGGGAGGACAGAGGCGCTTGCCCGCTTCTGCAAAAGTCCTCGCCCTCTGATCAGTGAGAGTTCGATCAGCTCTGCCGTAGACGTGAAACGAGCCGGCTTTAGCGGCGCCGATGCGGTTCTTGTCGGCACGGCAGTATTGAAGGCACCCTCCATTCAAGAATTCCTGAGTGAACTGACATCGGTAGGATGGCCCCTATGACTCGCATCAAGATATGCGGGATGACGAAGGAAGAGGACATCCGCCTCTGCGTCAAGGCGGGCGTCAATGCCCTTGGTTTTGTCGTGGAATACCCCATCGATGTGCCCTGGAATCTCGACAGGAAAAAAGCCCGAGAATTGATGCGCGCCGTTCCTCCCTTCGTCTCACGAGTGATTGTGGTCGGGGACGATCCCGAACTGGTCATCGAACTGACGGAATTTCTGAGACCCCACGCGGTCCAACTGCACGGTAACGAAAAGCTTTCTGTAACGGCAGAGCTCGTAACCGCGCTCAAGGCGCTCCACGTCCCCGTGATTAAGGCCCTGCGCTTTTCCGTCGAAACAGGAACATGCGCGTTTGCGTCGGAAGAGCCGCTCGATGCGGCGCGGCTCATTGAAAACACCGGAGTGGACGCTCTCCTTCTGGATTCGGTAAGCGATGTCCGACCGGCTGGAACGGGCCGGAGCATCGATTGGGGCATGGCTCGGACAATCCGCAACAGTATAAACCTGCCCCTGATCCTCGCTGGCGGACTGCATGCGGGGAACGTCGGAGAGGCCGTTGCCGCCGTCAACCCCTATGGCGTGGATGTAATCAGCGGCGTCGAACATCCTGTGGGGGGAAAAGATCCCGAAAAGGTCGGCGCCTTTGTTAATGCAGTGCAGGCGAATGGAGCCATCAATGTGGACGGCGGCGGCTTCTCGCTTTCCTAGCCCGACTTTACGAATTATTTTTTAATACTCTTATAACCTATTAAAACTACAAGGATTTATATTTCAAAACGTATGACCTAACTTCTCGCTGGAAAAATTATAACGCATTGATATAAATAAACTTTTATTTTTAGAAACGGCTTAATTCGTAAAGTCGGGCTAGAATAACCTCCATCCTGAAATATCCTCATTCGTGCCCTTTCTCGCAAGCGCTTGTAACGCCAACTCGTATATGCTAGAAGTCTTTCCAGGTATCCTAGAGACTGATCGGGCGGAAACTTTCCCGTACAGAGATAAGCAGCGCCAATGCAGATCTGACAGAGGCAGTTGAGAAATGGCGGATCGCGATCTCTCACAAGAATCCATTAAGTATCTCTTTATTGATGACTCTGTTGGGATTTGGGCAATAAGGGAAAATACATGGTTTAGCTCTGCACTTTTCAAACCGTATTCAATGGTCTGGCCCGATCAGCTTACGTGAAAACTTGTATTTGCTATCAATAGAAATGGTATTGAGAAAATATTAATGAAACCGGTCTTTTGTACACCTACGAGTCCTCAAAATCGTTTCAGGAAAAAAATTGTACCGCTTGGACTCTTCACAAAATGAGGTATATGAATGACTCTGTTGATTTAATGCCAAATTCAGCGATTTTTGCAAAATGGGACGCTCTAACTATCTGAAATTATTGGCAGCGAAAAATAACTTTTTCATAATATCGTACTAAATAAGCAGAGTCATGAATAATTTTTGTTCGTACAGTAAGCAGATATATGCACTTCAAAAATTGACATCCGAGTGGCGATATGTAAACCCTGTCTTGATTCTGGGGGTTTTGTAAGATTATCAAGATATATCGAGTTTTCTGATTGAAAGGTAATGCACGATATGTTGATCAAAGATTGAGCGGAGAGAAGCTTTGATCTCAACTATCCCACGCAAAAAAACAGTTACTTTTTAAAATGATTACAATAGCTTTTAATTCTTTCCATGTCTTCGTTTACCTTGTCATTTTTATGGTATATTTCAATTAACTCTAAGGCATCTTCATCTATATCATAGGAGTAAATGACCCTAATGCCACTCCGAACTCCTTTACCCTTCAAAGACCTGCAAGCAAACTTTGTTGCTTTGAAAATCTTCGGATTGTCAATTTCGGTACCTGTTATTTGAAATATACCCCTATTATCTACACCAAGTTTGTGGTAGAGATTCGTCTGTTTTTCAATAAATATCTTCAAATCGTCTTCTAGTGTTTTGTATCGTTTGACAAGTCTTTTAAGGTCTTTTTTGAACTCAGGGAGTCGAGAAATAGTATTAAATATCTTCACCGTAGCTCCTCACTGAGTACGCTGGGGTTCTATAGAACACGGACTCGTACTCAATAATTCCTTGATCTTCAGTAGTGAGCCAGGGTACATCGTCGTGCGAGTAATCGCTTATTTGCGTTGCATTCATATCAGACAAGTGCTCGAGAACGTCATCAATCAACTTTATCTCGTGGGCTTTGAGTTTACTCAAGTCTGGAGCTCTCAACGCAATGTACCTAGTCTGTGGATACTTGAAATACTTTGTAGCAATTTTTGTCAAGTCTGTACCTTCCATTTCTTCAACTATTTTCAAAAACTCAATAGGGGTTGGGCCGTGGATATTCTTCTGGTAAGTAGCCCCGATTAATTGTTCTTCGTATTTCTCGTAAAAATTAAAATCGATGAAGTAGAGTAGTTTATAGATTACCGTCTCACCAACGTTCGTTTTAGAACCCACCTTATTGAGAAGATAGAGCAGTACCTCTTTGAACTTTTCTACATTTTTTTGTGGAACACTGATCCTCGTTTCTTGTTTGTCTGAAGTCTTTTTCTTGATAGCATCAGCAAATACTATTTCAAAATCTTTTTTTAAGTCGAGAAGCACATCGGTTGATATGTTGAATGTATTTGATAGTTTAGCAAGTTCCTCCGCGGTTATTTTTCGATTCCCCTTTTCCATTTGAGACAGTGAAACGCGGTGTATGTCAAGCAATCTGCCCAAATCCTCTTGGGAAAAATTTGCTTTTTCACGCATTTTTTTAATTCTTTCACCTAAAGCCTTATAGAAAGTATTCATTTTTATTCCTCCATTGTAAGTCGACTAATATATATCCCATGAAAGATTATATGTCAAACACTTGTAAGCTAATGTTACATAATTTATTAATATGCACGTTTCACCCCACATTCAATGATCTGGTCCGATCAGCCACAGTGAAGCTTTGAAGTCTGCAGCATACTGATTCTATAGCTTCTTATTGCTTTCAGGAAAAACCCAACAAACACAGGAATCCAGATCCCTGCCTGGTATTCTCTTCCACAAACGGATTATCAGATTGAAAAATCAAGAGATTCTCTATATATAGACAGCCATGAGAGTAAAGGCCATATACCAACCGGATCAAACAACGATATGCGAACGGCCCTTGTTTCTGGTTCCGGTCTCAGCAGGCTTTCCTTCTCCCGCGGAGGACTACATAGAAGGCAATCTGGATCTGAGCACATACCTTATCAAGCATCCTGCCGCGACGTTTTTTGTGAAGGTAAGCGGGAGCTCCATGATCGATGCGGGGATACATGACGGAGATATCTTGATTGTGGATCGTTCTCTCAAACCGGTCAACAAAAAAGTGGTCATAGCGGTCGTGAATGGAGAGCTGACCGTAAGAAGGATTCGTGTCACAAAGGACAAGGTTGTTCTGATATCTGAAAACAAGGATTACAAACCCCTTCAGGTCGAGGAGGAGATGGACTTTGAAGTATGGGGCGTTGTAACCAATGTAATCCATCCACTTTAATCTTATAGGATTGATGATGACTCCCACCTTTGCACTTGTAGATTGCAATAATTTCTATGTTTCCTGTGAACGGGTGTTTAACCCCACGCTTATCGGAAAACCCGTAGTGGTGCTTTCCAATAATGATGGATGCGTTATCGCCAGATCAAATGAGGCCAAAGCTCTCGGCATCAGTATGGGTATCCCAGTATTCAAGATACGAGATACAATCAAGACCCATGGAGTTCACGTTTATTCATCCAATTATGCTCTCTATGGTGATATGTCGCAGAGGATAGTAGAAATTTTCTCGGACTTTACTCCCGATGTTGAAATTTATTCTATTGATGAAGCCTTCCTGGAACTGTCCGGGCTCAAAAGATCCAGTCTGGCTGATTATGGGCGGTCTATACGGTCCACGGTACAGGCATGGACAGGTATCCCTGTTTCCGTCGGTATCGCGGAGACAAAAACCCTTGCAAAGATCGCCAACCGTATAGCCAAGAAATCCGAAAGAGCACATGGTGTTCTGGATCTGACCAGATCACCGTATCGGGACAGGGCCCTTGCAATCACAGAAGTGGAAGACATCTGGGGCGCCGGTATCAACAACGCCCTGGAGCTTCGCAATGCCCCCGATGGTCTCATAAAGAAGAAGATGGGGATTACGGGCATGAGGCTCCTCCAGGAGCTCAGAGGAGTTTCATGTTACCCTCTGGAGCAATCACCACCCTCTAAGAAAGAGATTGCCGTATCCAGAGCATTCAAAAATCCCCTTTTAGCACAAGCCGATATCTAAGAAAGAGATTGCCGTATCCAGAGCATTCAAAAATCCCCTTTTAGCACAAGCCGATATAAACGAAGCGGTAGCTGCTTACACATCCAGGGGGGCAGAGAAATTAAGGAAGGCACTCCTTGAGGCGAATATACTTGTGGTGTTCCTCATGACAAACCCTTACAACAGGGAGTCCAGATACTTTAACATGAAAACCATCCGGCTTCCCTTCTCAACCAGCGACACCTCGGAACTTATCAAATATGCACACACAGGCCTCAACGAAATCTACAGAAAAGGTTACCTGTATAAAAAGGCAGGGGTTATATTCAGAGAT
>JAFDAR010000304.1 GCA_019313735.1 Deltaproteobacteria bacterium
CTGAAGATAAAAGAGCATGTGCTTGAAGAACTGGAGGGAGATCTGGATGGAACGATCTAACTGGATTTCCCTGCTGATTGTCCTGGCTGTCTTTGCGGTCTGGGAGTTTGCCTGCGGGTGGTTTTCTGTCCCGGATTTCATCCTTCCCGCCCCCAGCGAGATATTAAAGACGACGGTACTTAAGACATCCCTCCTCCTGCCGCACGCGGGTGTGACCGCGCTGGAGATAATCATGGGGATATTTCTGTCACTGCTGGTCGCGGTACCGATTGCAACGGTTATGTTCGCATTCCCTTCAGTCGAGCGGGCCCTGTCGCCCTTTCTCGTGGCATCTCAGGCGGTGCCCGTCTTCGCCCTGGCGCCTCTCCTGGTGATATGGCTTGGGTATGGTCTTGCCAGCAAGGTTCTGATGGCGGCGATTATCATCTTCTTTCCCATAACAGTCAGTCTGCTTGAGGGATATAAAAACTGTGATCGTGAATACGCGGTTTTCTTCGATCTGATGGGAGCCGGATTCTGGAAGAAGATGCGTCTTCTCTACTGGCCCTGGGCCCTCCCATATTTCTTTTCCGGGCTGAAGGTTGGGGTCACCGTTGCCACGATAGGGGCGGTCATCGGAGAGTGGGTGGGAGCGCAAAGGGGTCTTGGTTATCTGATGATACAGGCCAACGCGAGGTTGCAGGTGTCGCTGGTCTTCGCGGCGATACTGTGGCTTTCCGTTATGGGGCTCGCCATGTGGGCCTTTGTCGGCTTTCTGGAAAAGAGAGTCATTTACTGGAAATAAAGAAAAACATCATGCCGGACCCCGTATCCGGTACGGGGCAGGCCCGATCTGGCATCCAGCACATATTGAATTTACTGGATTCCGGCTTCCGCCGGAATGACGGAAAATGGTATTTACTAACTTCTTACGAGTGCATCAAGAAAGGAGAAATATGATTATGAAGTACAATTTTAAGGTATCAGTTTCAATTATCCTGGTGGCATTTTTTCTGCTGACGGCATCTTCCATCTGCGCCGCGCAGAAGGTTACAGTCATGCTGGACTGGTTTCCTAACATAGATCACCTTCCCATCTATGTGGCACAGCAGGAAGGATTTTTTGGCGATGAGGGGCTTGATGTAACGATACTGACACCTTCCTCGACTACAGACGCTATGAAGCTTGCCGCTTCCGGTAATGTCGACATCGCCGTTTCATACGAACCGCAGGTAATTATCGGCGCCTCGGCCGGCCTTAATATCCGGGTTGTTGGAAGACTGGTGGAACATCCTCTCAGTGTCCTCCTCTTTTTGGAGGGAAAGGGGATCAAAGACCCGGCAGACCTGGAAGGCAAGACAATCGGCTATACCGTTCCGGGCATGATGGATGTACTTATGGAGGCATTTGCCGGGATCAACGGAATAAAAGACTATGTGCCGATCAATGTCGGGTTTTCTATCGTGCAGTCTCTGGTGTCGGGTAAGGTGGACGCGATCATGGGTCCATATAAGAACTATGAGGTGGTGGAGCTTGAAGAGAAGGGGTACGCACCCGGCTATTTTGAGCTAAGCAACTGGGGCATCCCGGACTATGACGAGCTGGTCTTTATAAGTGGAGAGCAGACGGCGAAGGAAAGAGCGGAGGTTCTCAGGAGCTTTGCCCGCGCGATAAACCGCGCCATCTCCCGGACGAGGAAAGACCCCCAAAAGGCCCTTGAGACCTATTTCAGTGCCGTGCCGGAAGCACCGCGGGACATGGAATCCAAGGCGTTTTTAAGATAACGCTTCCTCTTTACGCCCACAACCAGAGTTGTGACATGAAAAAATGGCAGAAGTTTGCCGATTTTGCCCTTCGTTATAGTCTTATTGAGAAGAAGGTGGACGTGGCGACCATACTTGGGGAATAGGAGAAAGTTATATGAAGATTACGGCAAAGGATATCTGGCTGGATATTGAAGATCAGGGAGACATCTCCCCTGATCCACAACATAACCAATTACGTAGTGATGAACAGCACTGCCAACGCGCTTCTTGTGATAGGGGCGTCTCCGGTTATGGCGCATGCCATAGAGGAAGTGGAGGAGATGACAGGCATTGCCCGTGCCCTGGTTATCAATATAGGCACCCTGAGC
>JAFDAR010000305.1 GCA_019313735.1 Deltaproteobacteria bacterium
ATAGATTAAAAATCCATTTGACATACTGGAGTATTGGTCTTATTATAATCGTACATCTACGATAAACGATTATACGAGGAGGGTGCAATGAGATGTTCCGACAAAAAGATCAAAGGTATGGTCAGGAAAGAATACGCCGGCATTGCGGTTTCGTCCGATTCAGGGTGCCTGAAAGAATGTTGTGGCGGCAATTCACCAGATCTTGTTGGTATTTCGGATATTAGCAGAAATCTTGGCTATACAAATGATCAGTTCGTCATGGGGCTGGGTGAGGCCAATCTCGGCCTCGGATGTGGGAATCCTCTGGCCATGGCCGATCTGAAAAAAGGGAAAACCGTCCTTGATCTGGGAAGTGGGGCGGGTTTTGACGCGTTTCTTGCGGCAAAATGTGTTGGGCAAGACGGACATGTCATTGGTGTTGATATGACCCCGGAGATGATAGATAGAGCAAGAAAAAATGCCGAAGAACTTGAAGTAAGCAACTGTGAATTTCGACTGGGTGAGATAGAAAACCTTCCTGTTGCTGACAATTCAGTAGATGTAACGCTGTCAAACTGTGTCATAAACCTGTCTCCGGACAAAACGGCGGTATACAAAGAGATATTCAGGACACTGAAGCCTGGAGGGCGCATCAGCATATCGGATGTTCTGAGGTCAGGTGAAATACCACCGGAAATCAAAGAGGATCCTTCTGCCTATACAGGGTGAATCGCCGGCGCTATCTCACCCGATGAGGTGAGACAAATTCTCGAGGAACAGGGGTTTGAAAAAATCTCCATTACGCGCAAAGACAACAGTGATCAGATAATCAGAAACTGGAATTTCGGTAATGGCACAGAACAGATGGTCTTTTCCGCATACATAAGGGCCGCAAGACCTGAAAGGAGGAAAATTGCCAGTGAAAGCTGATAATTATACATGTAAGCCCCTTTCGATAGACGTTAAGATTCTTGAAAAAACAGATACCGAAACGTGTAAAAGAATGCTGGCGGAATTATCCAAAGGGCTCGCACATCCCGCGCGGGTGGAGATTATTCGTATCCTGACCCATAACTCTCCGGAAGCGAGATGTATCTGCGGTGATATTGTCGGCGTCCTTCCGCTGGCGCAGTCAAGCGTTTCCCAACACCTTAAAGTATTGAAAGAAACAGGATGGATACACGGAGAGATTGATGGCCCTCGAGTTTGCTACTGCATTGTTGGCGGTATTATAGAGTATTATATGGAGCTCGTTAGAAGATCCATTCAAGATAAATCAAAAATATAAAGGAGAAAGCAGAATGTTTGAAGTTTCAGAAAAGGCACAGGAAATGATCAGAAAGGCCCTTGAATCGAGGGAAGAAAAAATCCCTGTCCGGCTGGTGTATTCCGGAGGCGGGTGAGCGGGGCCTTCGCTGGGAATGTCTCTGGATGAGGCTAAGGAAGAGGATAAGGTTTTTGAGGAAGATGGCGTCACATTCGTGATAGACGAACAATTATTTGAACAGGTGAAGCCTGTAAACATAGATTTCATCACTACGGACAGAGGCTCAGGGTTTTCCATTACCTCCAGCCTGTCCGGCGGTTCATGCGGAGGAAGCTGCTGCGGCTGCTAAGTCAGCAAGCATAAATAACTCATACACCTTGCTTGTCCTTTTGCTTGTTTTCTGTGTTGTGTCGAAGCTTACATAACCCGTTATACCCGCTTCAACACGCCTTGAAAACAAACAAAATTACGGCGCAATCTGTATATAATGCCTGAAATGAATTGCTGCCGTCGGCAAATGAGGGAGCAAACCGTATGAGTTTTGTGGCGCATGTATCAAAAGAGATTCTGTTCTTTTTTAATGAGATATCAATTTATCTGCTGTTCGGGTTTATTGTTGCCGGGATACTTTACGTTTTCTTTCCGGAATCCGTTATACGTCGTCATCTGGGGCGCGACTCCTTTCGTTCTGTCATAAAGTCAACGATATTCGGTATACCCCTTCCTCTCTGTTCATGTGGAGTTGTGCCGGTTGCGGCTTCCCTTAGAAAAAGCGGAGCGTCGAAGGGCTCTACCATATCATTCCTAATTGCGACACCGCAGGTTGGCGCGGACAGTTTTATGATTACCTATTCCCTTTTAGGATGGGTATTCGCTCTTTTCCGAATTGTCGCGTCACTGGTCACCGCGCTGGCTGCCGGTGTAATGGTTAATATCCTTGGCAGGAACGGGACTGATCAACCGGAGATTGCCCTGCCGGATGACGCGGTCCCGCGGGAAAGTTATTATAAGCGGCTCAAATCAATTCCCGGCTATATTGAATATGACCTGCTCGGCTCCCTCGCGAACGCGCTGCTGGCGGGGATAATTGCCGCGGGCATTATATCCGCCCTGATACCTGACGGATTTTTTGAGAAATACCTTGGCAGTGATTTTCTATCCATGCTTTTAATGCTGGTCGTCGGAATCCCTGTCTACGTGTGTGCCGCGGCATCCACACCTGTCGCCGCCTCCCTTATAATGAAGGGCATCTCACCGGGCGCTGCTCTGGTTTTTCTCCTGACGGGTCCCGCGACGAATGCCATGACTATCTTGACGGTCTTTAAAGTTCTTGGCAAAAAATCCACCGTTGTTTATCTGTCGGCCATTGCCCTTGTCAGTCTTTTGCTGGGATATCTGCTTAATATATTTACAGCGCATTTCGGTTTTCAAAGCATCATAATCCTTCATAATCACGAAATACTGCCTGCATGGCTGAAACCATGCGGGTCCGTCATACTGGCCATGATGATCGGATGGTATTATCTGAAGATCAAGTTTCTGGACAGGGTAAAAGAGGGAAGAGACGTGGGAGACAATAAAATAAGCCTGTCTGTTCAGGGTATGACCTGCATGCATTGCGCGGGCACGGTGGTCGCCGGTACATCGGATGTTGATGTCCGCCTGGACGAAAAAAGCGTGGCATTTGAAATAGAGGAAAAAGACAGCATTGAAAAAGTAAAACAGGCAATCGAGCGCGCAGGCTACGACGTTTAAGAAGTATAAAGGCCGCGCCTGCACTTTTATGTCGGATAGCCGGAACTCTTCACCTTTTTCCTGACAGACCCTAATGTTTTA
>JAFDAR010000306.1 GCA_019313735.1 Deltaproteobacteria bacterium
GGCAATCTTCCAATAGGGAGTGGTAAAGTTGACCTGTTCACTTCTCTTGTCGGTTATACTCATTCCGGAGGCCACCATATCGATCTTCTTCGCGCGCAGGCTCGGAATAATTCCATCCCAGTCCATTGGATGGTGTTTGACCTTGAAGCCCATTTCCTTTGCGATCCAATCGACCGACTTTACATCAAATCCGTCCGGAACGCCGTTCTTGTCAACATATGCAAAGGGTGGAAAGTTGGCATCGATACCATTTATATATACCTTTTCCTTTGCAAGACAGTTGCCGGCCCCAGCAATAAAAGAGATGACCATAAATAAAATCAGAACCCTGAAAATTTTTCTACCCATGAAATAATCCTCCTTTTTGAATATAATGGTTTTATAACTCCATGCCGGGCAGGTGACCAGAAAACTCCCCTCCGGCAAAAGATATGGTGGAGATGAGGGGGCTCGAACCCCTGACCTCGGCATTGCGAACGCCGCGCTCTCCCAGCTGAGCTACATCCCCGTTGAAATAACGTCAAGGGAGCCTCCATATCCCATATCAAGAGGATATGTCAAGAAATTGTTGGAATCCGGGCAGATGATTTCAGGAAAAGACACCCAGAGACTTTGCCTTTTTGTATGCCTTTCGGGCCTTGTCGTGAAGCCCTTCAATCTCACATGATTTAACAAGACTGAGATAATAGAAGGGATTGTGAGGATCGACTGAAACAGCTTTTTCAAAGGCCTCTATGGCCATCTTATGGTTATGCTCTCCGGCAAGCATATTCCCCAGACGGTTATAATATCCCCCCCCGGATACAGGATCGAGCCGGGCCGCCTTTTCATAAGACAGATTCGCGTCATCCGGTTTTCCCTGTTTGATAAAGACATCACCGAGGGCGCAGTGGACAAGGGGTTGATCGGGACGGCAATCCAGTGATCTCTTCAGGGTTGTCTCCGACCGTTCGTATTGTTCCGCCTGGAAAAAGGCAATTCCCAGTTCACTGTAAAACTTGTGCGCGTCGGATGGCTCTATCGAGACCGCACTGTTGCAGGCATTTTCAGCCTTCTCGAAATCTCCGGCCGCGACATGGGCATTGCCGAGACTGCAGAAAAACGAGGGGGCATCCGGCTCCATCTCTGTAAGCATCTTAAAGATCTCAACAGCCCTGTCTGGTTTTCCCGCCTCGAGATACGAGCTTCCAAGGGTGGTCAGGAGAGAAACATCGTCGGGCTGAACGGCAACCGCCGCTTCACAGATAGCAACAAGGCGCTCATGATGGCCTTCATTTCTGTATATCTTCACCAGTTCATCAAAGGCGAAGCCTGTAAAGGTTTTCCTTTTCAACTCTTTTTCCAGAAGTCGCTCCAGACAGAGCACGGCATCGGACAATTTCCCGCTGTCTCTGCAGGCACAGGCCAGGGACATGACTATCGAATCATCTTCAGGATTCAGCTCCGCCAGTTTACGGTAAAGCGAGATCGCATCATCATAGCGACCCTCTCGCATGTGCTGATCCGCAAGGTCATAAAATTCGTCGATTTCCGTGTTTTTACTCATAATCAACTTCCCGATTACTGTTTAACCCATCATTTAAACAAAAATCAAGGGGTTGCGACCTTATCAGTCGCAACCCCTTGATTTTTATGGTGCCGGAGCTCGGAATCGAACCGAGATGGACTTGCGTCCGGGGGATTTTGAGTCCCATAAAGTGCATTTTCAGTACTTTTCAATAGATTCAGGTCTGATACAAGTGGTTTTGTTAGAAAAAATCTTCCGTGTCTGAATTTGAATAATTTCGCCTACCTTTTGGATTTTATGCTAACCAAATTGCTAACCAAGCCTTTGCGATTCTCTTTTTAGGTTAACCCCATCCATTTCTTTCAAAAAAACTTACAACATGAATATTGTTGCTTTTCATGAGTGGCCTGAGTTGGGCGATATGGGGAGAGCGTCAATATTCATCGGATCAGATTAAAAAGCTTTTCCGTGGTGCAGACCGCCCTGAACAACCTTATGCTGTATACAGTTCCGTAAAGTGTTGTGAGTGACCGTGACTATACAGTAGGGAGCCAGCAGGAATCTGAAGAGCTAACAATGCGCTACACTCTTTCAATCCGAAATCAACGGCGGATCAGAAAACCAATATCATCAGGCCGGATTCCCTTCGAGTAAGCTTCTCGATCATGTTGCCATACGCCCTTTTTAAATCCGCCCTTGATTACTTTCATTCTAATTTGGTTGAAACGTATTGATTAGCGTTTTTCAGACTTTTTCTTTTCGATTTCCTTAAGTCCCTTCTCGAGTATCTGCCTTATGGCTTCCGTTCTTGTGGGAATCCGATTGCCGTAACGGTAGTCGTCCACACGCTCGAGAAGATCTTCATCAAATACCATTGTGATGGTGGGTTTTTTCGTTGCCATATTTTTTCTTAACACAATCCTGTCCATCAATCAATAAGTATTTGTTATGTCCTTGACAAAAAGAGGTTAATATGATAAGGACATGATATATTATTATGGTTAACTGGAGAAAAATACGAACAATTAATCAGGGGGGCTTTGCCGTGATAGAAGAAACAATTCGGGTTCTCAATGACCTGGACTTTGATTATCTTGACATGTACGAAAAGTCAGCGGCCGAAAAGGAAAGGGATATTCAGGTAGCCGAACTGGAGAGAATCAAGCGGGTTCCCGTTTTTGCCCTCTTTTCGAGGCCAAAACGGTGTATCCGGAGGGTAGATATGGGACAAAATCAATCTCTATTGTCCTATACAAAAGGAGATAAAAAAAAACATGGGCAACATCATCCCGATGGGAAACCGTCAGCTTTCCCGCGCATTCTCCAGGGAGATACCAAAATACTTCACATCTGACGAGATCCACCGGATCACCGGATCCTCTCCGATGAGCTGAGGGAAAAGCACTATACGGCCTGGTTCCTCTGCGAGTTTCTCTGGAACACGGGTACCCGGATATCGGAGGCAGTATCGGTGGAGGTGGCAGTCTGGCTGAATGAAAGTGTGATTTCCAGAGAAGACCGGCTCTTTCGATTCAACAGAAAGACGGCCCACTATCACGTACGGAAGGCCTGCGAGATGGTCGGGCTCGACGACAACAGGGCGCATCCGCACACATTCAGGCATAGCTTCGCAATAAACTGCCTCATCCAGGGAACACCTATCATTCAGGCATAGCTTCGCAATAAACTGCCTCATCCAGGGAACACCTATCACAGTTCTCAGGGAGTGGTTAGGACACAGGGATATCGGATCCACCCTGGTATACACACAGATACTGGGACAGGACACAAGGGCATTCATGGATGGGGTAAATTTTTAGTTTTAAAAAAGAGATTAATCTATTTCTTTACGAGGGTTGGCTTGAGCTGTTCGTTATCGGGAGATATATCCCATATTACTTCAGCCGCCTCGGGGCGATGTTTGGCGACGGTTCTGAGAAACTCGTTGAGGAATTCAATTTCTTCATCGGTGTAAGCTTCTCGATCATATTGCCATACACCCTTTTGAAACCCGCCCTGGACTACCTTTAAAGACATAAAACCACTCCTTTGAGAGATAAGTTT
Source organism: Deltaproteobacteria bacterium (assembly GCA_019313735.1). Taxonomy (GTDB): domain Bacteria; phylum Desulfobacterota; class Syntrophia; order Syntrophales; family UBA2210; genus UBA2210. The sequence goes on from JAFDAR010000306.1 coordinate 3,572, forward strand.
TTAGCTTTATACACTAAATATGAGGAATAAGACAAATAATAAATGGAGGTTATTGAATGATTAAAAGAACTGATTCTTTTTACATCGAAGAGCTCAGAAAACTCGGGCTGGCCCTCGACGAAGAGCTCAGAAAACTCGGGCTGGCCCTCGACATTGAAAAGGTGAAAGATTATTCTCGTTTTCACTGGAAACT
>JAFDAR010000025.1 GCA_019313735.1 Deltaproteobacteria bacterium
ACCATCATCCTGTAAAAACGGCAAAGAAAGTTTCCTCAAAAATGCGAATTGACAAATCACCGGCGATTATAGCCTCCATGTTCGACAGGATCGCCTCCACCTACGATTTTCTCAATTGCGCTCTTTCATTCTCCATGGATGAGCGCTGGAGAAAAACTGTCATATCGTCCCTGAATATTAAGGATGGTGACAATGTGCTTGACATGGCAACCGGCACCGGAGATATGGCGGCCCGCGCCTTAGGGACAGCCGGGTGCACGGTCACAGGCTTGGATATATCCCGCAGAATGCTGGATATTGCTTCTCAAAAAAACAAAAACTCCCGCGGGCGCTTCTTTATAACTGCTGGGAATGCCCTCGCCATGCCCTTTTCGGACGAGACCTTTGATCACGCAATGACAGCCTTTGGAATAAGGAACATGCCAGATATTCCAGTCTTCCTGGACGAGGTCTTCAGGGTGCTCAAAGATGGGGGAAAACTGGCGGTGCTTGAACTCTCTGTCCCCTCTCATCTCCCCTGGAGGTGGGTGTATCTTGCCTATTTCAAGACCATACTCCCTGTTATCGGTGGAATCGTATCGGGAGATTTTAAGGCCTACCGGTATCTGCGGGATTCAGTGATGGGCTTTCCCCCTCCCGGTGAGCTTGAACGCCTGATGAAAGAGAGTGGGTTCAAAATCATACAGTCATCACCTCTGTTCTTCGAGATCGCGCGCATCTATCTTCTGAAGAAGGTAACTGCTGAGGTGTGAATGCCGTTTAATCAAACGTATGGATCGGGTTCACTGAAGAATGCCTCGTGCAGTCTGGCGATGACTGAAGAGACATCGGATTCGTCAACCACAAATGTCAGACTGATCGGTGACGCGCCCTGCGCGACCATGCAGATATTTACATCTTCCAGATTCTGAAACACGACCGGCGTAAAATCGCGGGTGGTGCGGATATTCTCACCAACCAGAGAAATGGTGGCCTTTTCTCTGGCAATATTCACCGTTCCAAGGCGTGTCAGTTCATCTATCGCATGCTCCATGTCCTCTGAAGTGCTGACTGCCATCGCAATGCCCGCCCCGGCAGTCGTCGCAACGCGGGGCACAATCCCCTCCCTGTCAAGGATATCGAAGACCGATCTCAGAAAACCGGCTGGATCGACATGGGAGTCCGAAACAATATTCATGATACACACAGGCACGTTGTACGCGATGGACTTGACGATATTTGTTCCCCTCTTCGCGCGCGCCGTTATCGTTGTGCCTTCGGCATCCGGCTGTCTGGAGTTGTAGATGTTAACCGGAATATTCTTCCGCCGCGCCGGTTCAATGGTACCCGGGTGCAGGACCTTTGCTCCGCAGAAGGTAAGTTCCGACGCCTCCTCAAAAGAGATATTTTTAACGGTGCGCGCCCCCGCGAAGATGCGTGGATCGGCTGTCATAATGCCATTGACATCCTTCCATATCTCTATGTTCGAGACATCAAGCGCGGCGCCTGCAAGCGCGGCGGTAAAGTCGGAACCCTCAAATCCCAGAGTGGTAGTTGCCCCGCCACGCGTGGAACCGATAAATCCCTGTATAACGGGGACATGGCCGGATTCTACCAGTGGACGCACTTTCTTTTGAATACCGCGGAAGGTAATCTCATCTACAGGCCTGGCCCTGGTAAACCTTTCATCCGTAATAATAAGATCTCGCGCGTCCTGCCACCGGGCATTGATACCGCGGCTCTGAAGAGTGGACGCGATTATAGTGGTAGCCACCAGTTCGCCATATGAGAGAAATCTGTCCTGACTGCGTGGCGTAAGCTCCCGCAGGATGGACAGACCTCCCAGCAATCTTTTAAGTTCCTCAAAATATCCCTCAAGGGTTGTCCGGGCATCGCTATCTTCAAAATCGGGGATGAGACCCCTCGCCATATCAAAATGGTATTCTCTGATCTTATCCAGACGCAAGAGGGCCTTTTTGTCCATCCCATCCGCTGAGAGTCTCGCAATATCCAGCAGTTTCCGCGTTGTCTTGCCCATGGCGGAATTGACCACTACAGGATGTTGCTCAAGCCGGGAATCGATAATCCCTATAACTCTTTCAACAGAAAGGATATCCTCAATCGAGGTTCCTCCGAACTTCATCACGATCATGGGTTTCTCTCCATCTTCTCTTCAGCAAACAGGTCATAATCATCTGCCGAGACTACCCGGCATTTCACAATATTACCAATCGCTTTTTCTTCCGCCTTTACGTAGGTTATGCCGTCTATGTCAGGCGCCTGTCGCCTCGCTCTTCCGATATATTCATACCCCGAAAGATCCGACTCCTCTTCTATGACTATTTCCATTGTGGAACCAATAAGTGCCTGATTTATCTCACGGGAGATCAGCGCCTGCTCCTCCATTATAATCCCTCTTCGGAGTTTCTTCACACTCTCGGGGATATGACCGGGAAGCGCGTCTGCCACGGTTCCCTCTTCTCTCGAATACTCAAACACCCCCACATGATCAAATCTTGTCTCCCTTACAAACGCGAGAAGCCTGTCAAATCTCTCCTGCGTCTCTCCGGGGAATCCCACGATCAGTGATGTCCTCAGGGCCACACCGGGAATAATCTTTCTGGCACTTGCTATGGCATTTTTTATAAATCCGCTGTTGCCACTCCTGTTCATTAAACTCAGGATATTGTCATCTATGTGCTGCACGGGAATATCGATATAGTCGCATATTTTTTCGACATCGTGGATGGTCCGGAACAGTTCGTCATCCAGATCCGCCGGATATGTGTAGAGCAGCCTGATCCACCTGATCCCGTCTATCAGGGCAATCTCATCCAGCAGCGAGCTCAATCCGGATCTATAACCAAGGTCTCTCCCGTAAAGGGTGGTCTCCTGGGCCGCTATAATAACCTCCTTAACGCCCCCCTGTGCAAGCGTTTCGGCCTCCCGCAGTATATCATCCATCTGCCTGCTTCTGAACTTTCCACGGACGAGAGGTATCACGCAATAGGAACAGTGATTGGAACACCCCTCCGCGATTTTTAGATACGCGGTGTAGGGTGGCGTTGATAACAGACGCGGGTGCGAAGAATTCATAAGAAAATCGGGTTTCCCTATGAAAGAACGCCGCTCCGGTTGTTTTTCCAGAAGAGACGCAACAAGATCGGCTATGCGGGGGATCTCACCCGTTCCCAGGAAGAGATCAACCTCCGGAATCTCTTTTTCGAGTATGGCTCCATATCTCTGAGGCAGGCAACCCGTAACTATCAAATGCCGGCATATGCCTTTCGTCTTCAGTTCCGCCATACGGAAGATTTCATCAATCGACTCCTCCTTTGCCGGAAGGATAAAGGCGCAGGTGTTGATGATTATTATATTCGCGTCTTCAGGAAGGGGAGCGATCTCAAAACCGCCCTGAACCAGAGCGGCGGCCATCACTTCTGAATCTATGAGGTTTTTGGGACATCCCAGGCTTGTAATATGAACCTTGTTTTTCAATCTGGCTCATCTCCCGATTAGTTGTAGTTAATTAAGGCAAAACAAGCACATTATCTATAGAAGGGTTCAAGGAGTCGAGGGTTCAAGGGGTCAAGCGAAAGGTGTAGGGTAAACTGAATATCCATCGATTATAAGCCGATGGATTCAGCGACCGCGTCGAATGAATTCGACTACCATACAACCGATTTCTGGAACATTTAAAAACGCCGGGATACTGATAACGTCTCTAAAAACAAACCCTTGAATCCTTGACTCCTGGAATCCTTGGACCCTCTTCTCCAATAGATTGGAGAAGAACCTTCAATTTATCGGGGAAGCTTTCCGGCTAATACCTTGCGGGGCTTGGCGCCGTCTGATGGGCCCACAACACCTTCCGCCTCCATTTTTTCTACAATGCGGGCGGCCCTGTTATACCCTATCTTCATATATCTCTGGACCAGAGAGATGGAAGCCTGTCCCAGATCGGTAACCAGTTCGACCGCCTCATCATATTTTTCATCAAACTCCTCTCCCGTTTTTGATCTTTCCTGTGATTCCGGATTATAGCGGGATATCGATTCATCGTAGGAGGGCTTCCCCTGTTTCGCAATAAAGCTTACAATCTTTGTAATCTCTCTGTCAGAAACAAAAGCGCCATGAATACGCACCAGTTTTGATGTGCCCGGTGGGACAAAAAGCATATCGCCCGCCCCAAGGAGTCTTTCGGCGCCAAGCTGGTCGAGTATCGTTCTCGAATCAACTTTTGATGACACCTGGAACGATATACGTGTGGGGAAATTGGCCTTTATGATACCGGTAATAACATCAACGGAGGGCCTCTGTGTGGCCAGGATAAGATGAATCCCCGCGGCTCGTGCCATCTGCGCGAGCCGGGCAAGAGACGTCTCAACGTTCCTCTGAGCCACCATCATCAGGTCGGCCAGTTCATCTATGACAACAATTATGTAGGGCAATTTCTCCGGAGCTATCCCGGCTTCTTCCCCGGAAACCCCTGACATCTGCTTTCTGGCCTCGTTTTGCTCCTTCTCCACCAGCCTGTTGTATCGCTCTATGCTCTTAACGCCCAATTCGGCTATTACGGCATACCGTCTTTCCATCTCATCGACAGTCCATTGCAGCGCCTTCGACGCCTCCTTGGGATTGACTACCACCGGGTGAAGGAGATGCGGTATCCCTTCATACCCTGACAATTCAAGTCTTTTCGGGTCAATCATTATAAACTTTACTTCGTCCGGCGTTGCCTTGAACAGTATACTGCATATCATGGCATTGAGAGACACACTCTTACCCGAACCGGTTGTCCCCGCGATAAGAAGATGAGGCATCCTGGTAAGATCAGCTATCACCGTTCTCCCCGTGATATTCTTTCCAAGTGCTATAGGCAATTTGTATTTTGATTCCAGGAATTCTTCACTCTCGAGAATATCTCTGAGATATACCGGCTCTCTCTCCTGGTTGGGAATTTCGACACCGATTGCGGCTTTACCGGGAATAGGCGCTAATATCCTGATACTCTGCGCCTTTAATGCCAGGGCCAGGTCATCGGAAAGATTGGTTATCTTGTTTATCTTGACACCGGCTGCCGGTTCAAGCTCGTACATGGTGACAACAGGACCCGGTTTCACCTCTGTGATGTTGCCTTCCACCCCGAAATCCGCCAGTTTTTTCTCAAGGATACGGGAATTCATGATAAGACTTTCTCTCTTCATTCTCGTATTTCTGACCTCTACCTTGTCAAGAAGATCCAGGGGAGGAAGCGTGAATGTTCCTTCCAGATGCAAAAATTCGAAGGCGACCTGCTCATCCTTTTGCTTCTCTTCCTTCTGCCCAACCTCATCGGAGATGACCGGAATATTTCTCGATACTCCGGATTTTTTATGTTTTGTGACAGCCTTTTTCCTTCTCACTCTCCCAATCCCGACCACCACAAATGTCTTGAGCCTCAACAGTGTGCTCGACAGCAATATTGCCAGTCTTCTCACAAGCGCCACAAGCGAGACATCAAGCGTAACCATTAAGGATATCACAAGGATAACAACCAGAACAATGTTGGCTCCCATGTGGTTCAGGTAGGAATACAATACTCTCGACGAAGACTCTCCGAGAAGTCCGCCCGCGTTGAAATCCACGCCGGAAAAAGAGATTGCGCCATGCCTTTCTGCCAGAAACGCCGATATGGCAAACACAAGGCCAATAAAACCAAAAATGGGAGAAAAGGTCATCCCGAACCTTCCACCAAGGAACAGCTTGAAAGAAAACAGGACAAGCAACACGGGGAAAAGATAGGATGTCATGCCGAAAATTCTGAGCATGCCATCCGAGAGATAGGAACCTGCAAGGCCTCCGTAATTGGCTACCGTCACCTTGCCGGCTACATAGTGCGTGAGAGAGGGGTCATGGGGATTATAGGAAAAGAGGCACAGAAATACAAAGGCGGCAAGGGCGAGGGAGATGACACCTGTTATTTCCTTTATCCTTCTGTTTTCTCTGCCTGTCTCTTTTTTACTCAAAATCAACCCCCCAATGACCGGTAGACTAATTTAAATTACCCTAATAATCAATGTGAAAATTCCAAGAATCCAGCAGTAATAAGCAAATATACTCAATTTATGTTTCCTGATAATAAAGAGCAGAACCCCCAACGTCAGAAAACCGGTCACAGCGGCGACAACCATCCCGGCAGAATATACCACTATATCACCCGGAGGTATCATCCCGATATATTTTGACTCAAGCACAACCGCACCCAATATTGCGGGGATGGAGAGCAGGAATGAAAATCTGGCCGCTGTCTGGCCATCCAGTCCCCTGAAGATGCCGAAGGCTATCGTGGAACCGGATCTTGATATCCCGGGGATCAGCGAAATTCCCTGGACAATCCCGATCACCACGCTGTCGATTATATTCATGTCCTTCTCCACCCTGCCGCCCTGAAATCTGTCAGATATAAACAGGAGTGCACCGGTGATAAGCAACATAAAAGAAACTGTCGTTGCGGATGTAAAAAGATGGTGTATCTTCTCTTCGAATGACAGACCTATAACCCCTGTAAATATCGTTCCTGTGATAATATAAAGGGCCATTTTCCTCCCGGTATGCACCCGCATACTGTCAGTACCTCTCCTGGAGTTGTGGAGCCACCCGACCGGCATAAGTGATATCAGGATATCCAGAATTTCTCTCCTTAGAAAAACCAGCACTGCCAGAAGCGTCCCGAAATGCAGCATGACATCAAACACTACTCCCGGCTGCTGAAATCCCTTTATAAAACTTTGCGCTATTACCAGATGGCCGGAGCTGCTCACTGGAAGAAATTCCGTCAACCCCTGTATTATACCAAGCAGGATCCCTTCCCAAAGATTCAAAGACTGCTCCTTTCCTGTCGCTCAAAAGTAATATGGATAATCCCGATAAATCGGGATGGACGCGCGCAATTTTTTGTACTTAATAATACAAATGAAGTCAATGGAGAATATACAGATTCTATGCTAACATAGAATCACGATTAATTCATTGACAGCGAAGCGGTTCAGCAATACAACTTATATATTATTTCATAAAGAAACCGAGAGGGGGAACAAATGGTTAACAAAGTTATATTGATTGGAAGACTGGGAGCGGACCCGGAGGTAAGATACACCCAGGATGGTACCATGGTAACCAATTTTAACCTGGCCACTGATGAACAATGGAAGGATAAGAACGGGGAAAAGGTTCAGAAAACAGAGTGGCACAGGATCGTCACTTTCAGAAAACTGGCGGAGATCTGCGGCAGCTATCTGGCCAAGGGAAGGCTGGTCTATATAGAGGGCCGGATTCAAACAAGGACTTGGGATGATAAGGATGGTAACAAACGTTACACCACAGAGATAGTTGCCTCCAACATGCAGATGCTGGAAAGGAAGGAACAGGTCCCGACGGGTCGGGACTATCAATCGAATGGACAGGCGGAAAAACAGGGTAATGGGACCTCATCCCCTGCGGGATCGGCGATATCTGAAGATGATGTTCCCTTTTAACGGGTTTAATTCCCCGGAGCTTACCAGGTCAATAATGACAAAATGACACTCCGCGTTCCGCCGCGGGGTGGTTTAGTTATAGCCGTTCACGGTCTGCAATTACCGGTTCACGGTTGAAAAAACAGGGGACTGTGAACCGACAGCCGTCAACGGTTGTGCTTATTTTTTATCATCATTGATCTTCCTGTGATCTTCGGTGTTTTCTACCTCATCGGTGTCCTGGAAAGACTTCTTAAAATTTTTAATACCCTTGCCTATGGCTCCCCCTATTTCAGGAAGCTTTCCAGCGCCAAAGATAATAAGGATAATCACCAGGATAATCAACAACTCGGGCATGCCTATTCCAAACATACTTGACTCACCTCTTGACACAGAGCGCCTTAAGCCCTGTCTTTTAGTTTTTTGAAACCCTCTCCCGATAAACCGGGACTTCCAATGGTCTCTTTTTTTTGAGATTAGGTTATAAGGTTGTCCTTGTCAATACCTGTTTCACATATCCGCCGGCAGTGTCAGGCGTACAACCTCCCCGTGCTTCCCTATAATGCCGAGTAGCTTTCCCTGAAAACTGAGATCAACACCCCCGGCATTGCCAATGATCAGACCAAATTTCTCCGATGCCTTTTCTGTAATCCGCTCTCCCGGCCTTAACATGACTTCAAATGGAGGCTCTTCATCCCGGTTTATCCGCATCCAGGTCAATTCCGATGCTTTTATTACAAGTGTATAATGCCTCTCTACCACGGCTACAGCCTTGTTGGGAACAGCTTCTTTCTCCAGCTGATCATCTTTAATATTTGACTGTTCATTTTTGATCACCGGACCTGTGCCTTTTATGTCATCCGCATCGGAAATGTCTGCTGATCCCGATAAATCGAAACTTTCCGTCTCCAGCGTTTTACCACCTTCCGCAGTGGCAATGCCATCTTTCCCCGGTGCTTGCACATCCCCGGAGCGATCTTGAAGATCCCCGGAATTTTCAATCTCCCCAACAGGCGCCCGTTCTTTCATTTCCCGACTGTCGTCTTTATTCCATTGATAGAGGTAGAAAAATCCCATGAGCGCTATCACACATGATACGATTGTCAGCCAGACCCAGAATTCTGTGTAACTCTTTTTCTCTGCGAGTCTCTTTAATATCTCATTCTTGTCTTCACCTGGTTCCAGACTCTCCAGATATTTATCATAAAGTGAGAGTATCTCTTCGCTATCAATGTCAACTGTCCTGGCGTACGCGCTGATAAAGGCCCTGGCATATATCGGATCTGGAAGCAGTTCAAATTTTTGTTCTTCGATAGCCTTAAGATTTGAAAGCCCCACTTTTGTGGAGGAAGATACATCACTTAAGGTAAGACCCCTGGACTCTCTGATCGCCTTCAGATCAAAAACAGGGTTTTCCAAACTGACATCCATTTCTTTCAAGTCAATGTTATTTTCCTTCTTATTCATAGCAGCCTGTACGCCAATTCCTTCAAAAATATCAGAATATTTTATCATCAATCCACACGTGAAGCAACAGAATTTGTTTCGGTGTCAGAAGCAAGTAATCTGTCCGGAGTTGTAGCACGTAATCTGTCCGGTTTATAATGGTCACCGGGAGGTGGCCAATGAGATGGACAGAGACATTACAGGAGATCCGGA
>JAFDAR010000307.1 GCA_019313735.1 Deltaproteobacteria bacterium
GGGAAATACCGGTAGTCGTGCGCTTCTTCCTTTCCTCTCATAGAATGGGTGACCCCCTGTGAAACATCCCACAGGCGTGTTTCCTGCGCGACGCGGCCTCCCCCATCCAGGATGCCACGCTGTCTCTGTATCTCGTATTCGAGGGCATGCTGCACATTGTGAAAGGAGTTCATATTCTTGAGTTCCGCCCTGGTTCCGAATTTTTGCTGACCCTTCGGTCTTAAAGAAATATTGGCGTCACAGCGAAAACTTCCCTCTTCCATGTTGCCGTCGCATATCTCAAGATAGACCAGTATCTCGTGCAGTCTCCGGAGATAATGAACCGCCTCGTCCGTGTTTAGAGGGACCCCCGCCCTGTTGAGATCGACGTAGCTGAAAGGGCTGAGATCATCATGTATGGATTTGCCCGCGTCCTCCTCCATATGTATGCGGGTAATGCCAATCCTCTTCTTTGCACCGTCGATTTCAATATTCACATATCCGGCTTCCGCTATGGGATGGGCAAACTGCGTGATCTGATATCCCTTTGGAAGATCGGGGTAGAAATAGTTTTTCCTTGCCCATGTGCTTGTCCCGTTTATCCTGCAATGGGTTGCTATGGCCATTTTCATCGCATATTCTACAACCTTCTTATTAAGTACAGGGAGAACGCCGGGCATGCCGATGCAGATGGGACAGGTGTTGCTGTTGGGCTTATCGCCGAATCTGGTCGAACAACCACAGAATATCTTGGTTTTGGTGAGGAGCTGGGCGTGTACTTCAAGCCCTATGACCGGTTCGTACTGCATCACAGTTCGGGCATCCTCCTCTCTACCTTCGAGTTTTTCTCATATGCCGATGCTATCTGGAGGAGTTTCCCCTCCTCAAAGTGGTTCGCCATGAACTGGACCCCCATTGGAAGGCCACTCTTCGTGTAACCGCAGGGGACGGATATCCCGGGTATCCCCGCCAGGTTTGCCGACAGGGTAAATATATCGGAGAGGTACATCTGCAGGGGATCATCCACCTTTTCCCCTACCCGGAATGCCGGGGTGGGTGTTGTGGGCGTCAGGATGACATCACATCTTTTAAACGCATTGTTGAAGTCGTCTCTTATCAAGGCCCTTACCTGTGACGCCTTTTTGTAATACGCGTCGTAATATCCGGAGGAGAGAGAATATGTGCCTAACATTATCCTCCTTTTTACCTCCGCCCCGAAACCGGAAGAGCGGGTTTTTTTATACATGTCCAGGAGGTCTTCTTCTCCCGTCGCCCTGAACCCATATCTGACCCCGTCATACCGGGCCAGATTTGAGCTGGCCTCTGAGGGCGCTATGATATAATAGACCGCGACACAATACTCGGTGTGGGGGAGCGAAATTCGGGTGCATTTTGCGCCGATAGCCTCCAGGGTGTTGACAGTCTGATCCACGGCGGCCTTAATCTCCAGGTCGATTCCCTCAACAAAATATTCCCCCGGGATGCCTACCGTCCAGTTTCTGATATCCCTGGAAATAAACTTTTTGTAATCGGGAACCTCCGCGGGGACGGAAGTGGAATCGCCGGTGTCATGACCGGATATGACATTCATCATAATGGCGCAGTCTTCCACATCTTTGGTGATGGGCCCTATCTGGTCCAGGGAAGAGGCGAAGGCTACCATGCCGAAGCGTGAGACCCTGCCATATGTGGGCTTCATCCCCACGACGCCACACAGGGCCGCGGGTTGTCTGATGGAACCGCCTGTGTCGGTGCCCAGCGAGGCTATGCATTCATCGGCGGCGACAGCGGCGGCCGAACCGCCACTGGACCCTCCGGGTATACGCTCCAGGTCCCATGGATTCTTTGTTATCCCAAACCGGGAGGTTTCGGTAGAGGAGCCCATGGCAAACTCATCCATATTCGTCTTCCCGACGAACACCGCGTTTTCAAGGATGTGTGAGCCGCAGGTTGTCCTGACACCTTCCGTGCACAGGATGTCCTTGAGGGCTATGGGTATACCGGTCAGTTCACCGGCAGTTCCCTCTTTTATCCGCCTGTCCGCCGCGCGGGCCTGTCCGATGGCGGTCTCCTCCATCAGTGTTATATACGAGTGCACTTTTTCTTCTACAGATGCTATCCTCTGGTATACAGATTCTGTAATCTCAACGGAGGTGAGGCTTCCATCTCTCAGCTTTTCCTGCAGTTCATGAATGGTTAACCGGTTGAATTCCATATTGTTTTCCTGAGACACTATTCTATAACCCTGGGAACGCCGAAGAAGCCCATCTCACCGTCCGGGGCGCCCGCAAGCGCAATCTTCACCCCCAGAGATTTCTTCTCTGTATCATCCCTGAACACATTGCCGAGAGAGATGGCATGTGTCATGGGCTGAATCCCCGCGGTATCCACGCCGTTCAATATGTCCATATACATCAGTATGCTGTTGAGCTGGGAGGTTAACTTTCCCTCTTCATCTTCACTGAAGTTCATCCTGGCAAGGTGGGCGACATGCCTCACCTCTTCCTTCGTTATCTTCACCG
>JAFDAR010000026.1 GCA_019313735.1 Deltaproteobacteria bacterium
GCTAAATTCATCCTTTCCCGGACCTGATTATCAAGAGAAAAGAGTTCTACCCTGGTTTTGGAATTTACACCTTGACACGACAGGGCTACTTTCTTATACTCCCGACGCCTTAAGAATTTTTATCAAAACACATTTTCAGGGGAAAGGACAAGACTGTATGCCGGCACGCAGCGACATAAGAAAAGTGATGATTATAGGCTCCGGGCCCATCATCATAGGCCAGGCCTGTGAGTTTGATTATTCGGGAACACAGGCATGCAAAGCTCTCAAAAAACTGGGTTATGAAATTGTTCTTGTCAATTCCAACCCCTCTACCATCATGACCGATCCGGGGACAGCTGATATTACCTATGTCGAGCCCTTAAACTTCCGATATTTGAAGGAAATTATAGAGAAGGAACGTCCGGACGCCATCCTTCCCAACCTCGGTGGTCAGTCGGGCCTTAACCTGACATCGGAGCTGTCGCGGAGGGGTGTTCTCGACAAATACAATGTAAAGATTATTGGTGTAAATATTGACGCTATTGAACGCGGCGAGGACCGCATAGCGTTTAAGGAAACAATGAACAGTCTCGGTATAGACATGCCGAAAAGTGAGCCCGCCTACAGCGTGGCCGAAGCCGAGAAAATCGCTGAAGATCTCGGGTACCCGGTGGTTATAAGACCTGCCTACACCATGGGTGGGACAGGTGGCGGTCTGGTTTATAATAAGGAGGAACTTCAAACTGTCGCCGGCAGGGGAATCGCGGCGAGTCTTATCGGCCAGATACTTATCGAGGAATCCGTCCTGGGGTGGGAAGAGCTGGAACTGGAAGTTGTCCGGGACACCAAAAATCAGATGATTACCGTCTGCTTCATAGAAAATGTCGATGCCATGGGTGTGCATACAGAAATATTCCTACGACATCGTGGAGGCAATCCAGGTAATCGGCGGTACAAACGTACAATTCGCCCACAATCCCGAAACCGGACGGGTGTTTGTAATAGAAATAAATCCAAGAACGTCACGCTCTTCCGCCCTGGCATCCAAGGCAACCGGCTTCCCCATCGCCCTTATATCGTCCATGCTGGCGGCCGGGCTTACGCTGGACGAGATACCATACTGGAGAGACGGCACCCTGGATAAATATACCCCCTCAGGCGATTACGTCGTTGTCAAGTTCGCCAGGTGGGCATTTGAAAAATTCGAGGGAGCAGTGGATGAGCTCGGAACACAGATGCGCGCGGTCGGGGAAGTAATGAGCATTGGCAGGAACTATAAGGAGGCCCTGCAGAAGGCAATCAGATCCCTCGAAATAAATCGCTATGGCCTCGGATTTGCCAGAGATTTCCATGAAAGATCCCTCGATGAACTGATGGGTCTCCTGGCCAAACCGACAAGCGAACGACAGTTTATCATGTACGAGGCGCTGCGCAAGGGCGCAACCGTGGAAGATCTACACAAAAAAACCCATATCAAGGCATGGTTCATAGAGCAGATGAAGGAACTTGTCGAGATAGAGGAGGAGATCCTCCGGTACAGGGACAGCAAACTGCCGGATGATCTGCTTGGCATGGCGAAGAGAAACGGGTTTGCCGACCGCTATCTGTCACAGCTGCTCGCAATCCCTGAGAAGAAAATAAGAGAGCGACGCATTGCGCTGGGCGTTGTACAGGGATGGGACCCGGTACCCGTCAGCGGAGTGGATAACGCAACATATTATTTCTCCACATACAACTCCCCGGGCAGGGTTGAGACAACGGACAGGCGGAAGATTATCGTACTCGGCGGAGGGCCGAACCGCATCGGACAGGGGATAGAATTTGATTACTGCTGCGTGCACGCGGCCTTTGCCCTGAAGGATGAAGGGGTTGAGGCCATCATGATAAACTGCAACCCGGAAACAGTATCCACCGACTATGACACGTCAGACAAGCTCTACTTTGAACCCCTTACTGTGGAAGATGTCCTGAGCATCTACGAGAAGGAAAAACCGGAAGGGGTCATCGTTCAATTCGGTGGACAGACACCCCTTAACATCGCGAATGAACTGGCCGAAGCGGGGGTGAAGATTATTGGTACTTCCCCGGAAATGATAGATCTGGCGGAAGACAGGGATCGCTTCCGGAAAATAATGAAAAAGCTGGAGATACCCGAACCGGAATCCGGGATGGCAAGTAATATACAGGAAGCCCTTAATATCGCGGGAAAGATAGATTATCCACTAATGGTCAGACCATCGTATGTCTTGGGTGGACGAGGAATGGAGGTGGTTCATGACGAGGAGATGCTGAAACGCTATCTTGCGGCCGCTGTCGATGTCACCCCTGAGAGACCCGTTCTTATCGACAAATTTCTGGAAAATGCCATCGAGGTGGAGGCCGACGCCATCTCCGACGGAACGGATGTCTTCATTCCGTCGATCATGGAGCATATCGAGCTTGCCGGCGTTCATTCGGGCGATTCAGCCTGCGCGATTCCTCCTGTCAGCCTGTCGGCCGGCGCCATAGCCACCATCCACGAATACACAAAAAAGATCGCGCAGGAACTGCATGTGGTGGGGTTGATGAATATCCAGTACGCCATAATGGATGATGTCGTTTACATACTTGAGGCAAATCCGCGTGCGTCCCGGACGGTTCCACTGGTTTCAAAGGTCTGCAATATATCCATGGCGCGCATCGCCACACAACTGATGCTGGGGAAAAGGCTGGCCGATCTCCATCTTGAAACCGGAATCATAAAGCACTTTGGCGTAAAAGAAGCGGTCTTTCCATTCAACATGTTCCCGGAGGTTGACCCGCTCCTCGGTCCGGAGATGCGGTCAACGGGAGAAGTACTGGGGATGGCTGATTCCTTCGGCATCGCATTCTTCAAGGCACAGGAAGCCGCGGGTCAGGCACTTCCCGAAGAGGGCACCGTATTGATCACTGCATATGACAATGACAAAGGTGCCATTCTCGATGTGGCAAGAGAATTCGAGAGTCTTGGTTTTAAATTGAAAGCCACAAAGGGAAGCAATCGCTTCCTGACGGAGCACGGTATCGCCTCGGAATTGATACTCAAGATGCACGAGGGACGCCCCAATATAACCGATGGGATAAAAAATCATGAGATTCAGCTTGTGATCAATACACCGAGCGGCAGAATGAGCAAATATGACGATTCATACATACGAAAGACCGCCATTAAATACAAGGTTCCCTATATCACCACGGCAGCCGCGGCCCTCGCCACCGTCAGGGGGATCTCCGCCATACGGAAAGACCATGGCCACGTAAAATCTCTCCAGAGTTACCACGCGGATATAGGTTGATTGGAATATAATTGTCAATTTTGAATGTTTGAGGGGAAAGAGTCAAACCATGAAATTCATAGAAGAAAACTGCGGTGTCTTCGGCATATATTCAAAAACCCAGTGCGTAAATGACATCTACCAGGGATTGGATTTTCTGCAGCACAGGGGGCAGGAATACTGTGGCATTTCCACTTTTGATGAGGGAATCAACCATATAACCCATCATGGCAAGGTCACCAACAGATTTACAGCTGAAGAACTGCGAAGTCTGAAGGGAACTTGGGGCATAGGTCATGTAAGTCTGCGGGACCGCCAGCCAATGAAATGGCAAACCAGGGTCGGAGAAATTTCGGTTGCCTTCAGCGGCAACGTGATCAATGCCCGCGAACTTATGGAAGACATGATGAACAGGGGCAAGTCTTTCTATAAGGGTTACGACATAGAAATAATCTCCAAGATCATCATAGAGAAGGGCGATATAGTAAGCGGCATATCCGCGCTTTCAGAAAAAATCAAAGGGTCCTATTCACTGGTGGTCCTGACCAAAGAGGGTATTTATGCCTCCAGAGACATCTATGGATTCCGGCCGCTTATTCTCGGAGGGAATTCTGAGAGTTACGCCGTGAGTTCGGAATCACGGGCCATTCAAAATATGGATATGGAAATATTCCGGGATGTTGCACCCGGAGAGATCGTCCTCATCAACGACAGGGGATTCCAGACCGCAGAGCAGCTTAGTTCCCCGCGCAGGGCACACTGTGCCTTCGAATGGGCTTACACCGCAAGCATGGATTCCATAATAGACGGTGTCTATGTGCAGGAGGCGCGCAACAACCTCGGGGAAAGTCTCGCCCAGAGGGATATTGACGAAGGAAACGTTGCCGCGGATATTGTCGCGCCGGTTCCCATGTCGGGGGTTGGACACGCGCTCGGATACCACAAACGCTCGGGGATCAACTACCAGGATGTGTTTCTCTACAACCGGTACGCCGACCGCAGTTACACCCAGATTACCCAGGTTGCCCGCGAAAAGATGGCCAAGCGCAAACTGTCTGTCCTCCCCTACGTCAAGGGCAAGCGGGTTATTCTCTGCGATGATTCCATAGTGCGGGGGACACAGATCCTCAATAAGGTGAAAGATCTCAAAAAGGCAGGGGCGAAAGAGATTCATGTGCGAATTGCCTGCCCGCCCCTCATGTATCCCTGCAGATTCGGAATCTCTACCCGTTCTGAGGGGGAACTGCTGGCGCGAAAGTACCTTGAGACGGGCCCAATCCTGTCGATGGAGCAGCTGGTAGATCTGGAGGCATGGGTTGCTCAAAAGATAGACGCTGATTCCGTTAAATTCAATACCATGGATGCCTTTGTGAAATCCCTGTTAATTCCCAGAGGAAATTTGTGCCTGCAGTGCTTCGACGGAATTTCGCCCTGCAGATCATAAGGTTCAAAAATCAATCAAAGGGAAGGTATACTATGGAGAGAGGATCGGCGTAATTATCGGCCAGTCTTAATCCCCAGTGCAGGTGAGGTCCGGTAGATCTTCCGGTAGAACCCGTGTAACCGATGATTTTCCCCTTATTAACAGAGGCTCCTTCCCGGACAATTGTCTTCGACAGATGGCAATAAATGGAGAAGAGGCCGATACCGTGACTTATTATAACGGTATTCCCGGAAAAATAAAGATTCCGGGCCAGAACAACTTCCCCCGAGTTTGAAGCCTTAATAGGTGTCCCCTCAGGCGAACGTATATCTATTCCCCGGTGACGTGACACAAAGTTGTCATTAAATACTCTTTTTTCACCAAATGTTCCGGTTATCTTCCCCCTCAGCGGCATAATAAACCTGCCGTTGCCCAACCAACGGGGAGCCAATGTCCCATATATACGGCCAAGAATCTCTTTCTCGTTCTTTATTCTTCTTATATCTGCTGAGGTCAGGCTGGTAAAACGCCTGGCAACCCTTATTCTTTTTGAAGGAAATGCTTTTCCGGATACAGCAAGCTTGAAAGATACATCCTTTTTTACACCACGGAAAGATTCGAGATGAATAACAGCGTCATATGTCCCCGGCTCCATATCGAGCCCGAGCGCTATCAGGGCAAAATGTTTCAGATTATCCCTGTCTGAAATAAAGGTGTATTTTCTCCCGTCAAGGAACAATGTGGCAGAGCCTGACACGGGCGATTGCAGGCATATCTTTACAACCTCTCCCTGACAGAGACTACGATATTCCGAGCTTATTGTCACTTCTCCTTCATCTATCGGGCTGACCACCAGAGCGGCATTCAGACACACAGGAGATAGCATCATCAGCATCAAACAGATAATCAGGACACCTGTTGTATTTGTCTTCATTCGCGAGATATTACACCAGAAACACACAAATTTCAAAGGATGCCCGGGGTCTGATTTTCTCATTTCCTGCTTATGGGAAAAACCTGGCATTATCATTTGCTCAGAAAAACAGATGTGTCCCCCTCATCTTCTGCCACAGACAACAAAAATATGGACAATCTTCAAAGCATCTATTAATATATTATTATTTGATGCTCTCGTAAAAAGGCTTTTCGGAGCGAATCCAAGCATTTTGGGGAAAAGATGCTGGTAGTGACCGGCGTCAAAAGAATCTAACTGTTTGAACCAGTGGGGACAGGTTTAAACCTGTCCCCAATTATTTAGCCGGGCAATAGCAGTCCCGACGAGTCGGGAATTCTGAGCGAAGAAAACTGACTTTCAAGTAACTTAAATTTACAAATTCGCTATAAGTACTTAATATTGCGAAATATTTGCCAGAAATAACGGATTTGCTAAAAACATAAGTTACTTCCAATTATAATGCCGACGTGTCGGCATAGCGGAGCTTTTTACGAACTTGTCTTATTTTAATAGTCAGTATTTATTCATAGATGGATTTAACAAAGAAAGACACCTGTATAAAGGGAGAATCAGGATGAATGGAAACAGTTTTAAAGAGGTGCCCCCGGAAAAGTTAAGATTAAAGATCGATCCGGATTTGCTGGGCTTCGAGAGTACAGCAGACTGCGAATATCACGGCAGAATCATAGGCCAAGACAGGGCAATAAAGGCCCTTACCATGGGGCTGGAAATAGAGAGTCCCGGTTACAACATCTATGCGGCCGGCCTGTCCGGGACAGGGAAGGCATCCACCATAAAAAATCTTCTGGAACAACTCGATCTGAAAAAGAAGATCCCTGACGATATCTGTTATGTTAACAACTTCAGAGACCCTGATATGCCCACGGTTATCATGCTTCCCGCCGGACTGGGAAGGCAGCTCCGAAAAGACATGGATGATATGATCCTGTATCTCCAAAAGCAAATACCCTACCTGTTTGAAAGTGGGGATTTTAAGAAGAAATCCGAGCATATTGTAAACAGCTACATGGATAAACAAAAGGACCTGGTAAAAACCTTTAGTGAGAAAATACAGAAAGAGAATTTTCAGCTGGTTCAATTTCAGATAGGCCCTTACACAAAGCAGGATATCGTGCCGATCTATGATGGAAAACCGGTTCCAATCGAGCAACTGGAGTCTCTCGTAGAACAGGATAAGTTTGACAGGAGAAAATTCGACAGGATGGGGGAGAAACTCAGCGAACTGAGGATTGAACTCGACTCAACCATGAAAGAAACGAGGAAGATTGAGAAGAGAATCAAAAAAGAGATAGACTCCCTTGAGCACAAGACAGGTCTTCCTGTAGTAAGTGAACATATATCAGATATCGGCCTGAAATATGGAAAATACAGTGACAGACTTAAGGATTACCTGAAAAATGTTCAGGAAAACATCCTGTCAAGCCTGAAACTGTTTCAGGAAAAGGACGAGGAAAAACAGCCTGCACCGTTCCATTTCCTGCAGGGTGGAAAAACTGAGGAGAAATTTACCGAGTACAAAGTTAACGTTCTGGTTGATAACTCTCAGACGAAGACAACTCCCGTCATAATCGAAAACACACCCACATACAAAAACCTGTTTGGTACCATAGAGAGAGAGGTTGATCGTTCCGGTTTCTGGAAAACCGATTTTACAAAGATAAAACCCGGTTCACTCCTGCGCGCCAACGGTGGATATATAGTTTTCAATGCCATTGAAGCCCTCACAGAATACGGCGTGTGGAAATTTCTGAAGAGAACACTGGAAAACAGGTTGCTAACCATGCAGCCTTACGACCCATTAAACATAGCATCAACCGCGATAAAACCGGAGCCCATACCAATAGATGTCAAGGTGGTGATGCTGGGTGATAACTATGTATATCACCAGCTTTATAACTTGGAAGACAGCTTCAGCAAGATATTTAAGATAAAGGCACCCTTTGACACGGAGATGCCGAATAACGAAACGAATATATCGGACTACGCATGCTTTATAAAAAAGATAGCAGAAGATGAAGGCCTGTTGCAATTTCACAAGAGCGCCGTGGCAGCAATGGTCGAATTCGGGATAAGACTCACAGGAAAACAGAAGAAACTTTCCACCCGTTTTAGCGAGATAGCGGATCTTATCAGGGAGGCAAGTTACTGGGCCCGAAAGGACGGAAGCGCTGTCGTTATGGAAGCACATATTGATAAGGCCTGGGAAGAAAAGATTGAGAGGGTAAAACTTATCGAAGACAAGATACAGGAGATGATTGAAGAGGGTACTATCATGATCGACACAGAGGGAGAAGTCACAGGTCAGGTAAATGGTCTGTCGGTTTACGACCTGGGTGACTATACCTTTGGAAAACCCTCAAGAATAACCGCCGAAACTTCAATGGGAAGGGCGGGTGTAATCAACATTGAAAGGGAGGCAAAGCTCTCGGGGAAAACCCACAACAAGGGTGTCCTGATCCTGGAGGGTTTCTTCAGGGGAAGATATACGCAGGACAAGCCCCTGACTATGAGCGTCAGTATATGTTTTGAACAATCATATGGAGGAGTTGAAGGAGACAGCGCTTCATTAGCAGAGGTATGTGCCATACTGTCAAGCCTGTCAGGTCTGCCCGTCAGGCAGTGTCTTGCGATGACCGGCTCGGTTAATCAGAAGGGCGAAGTACAGCCGGTGGGGGGTATTAACCAGAAGGTTGAAGGATTCTATGACGTGTGCAGGGTCGCACGGGGAGGTCTAACCGGAACACAGGGTGTAATTATCCCGGCTTTGAACATTTCCGGTTTAATGTTGAGAAAAGATGTGGTACAAGCCGTTTCGGAGGGTAAATTCCACATATATCCCGCCAGCACTATTGATGAATGCATAGCGATACTGACAGGTGTAGATGCGGGAAAAAGAAATGAAGAGGGAGACTATCCCCCGGGCACGGGAAACTTCCTTGTGAATGAAAAACTGGAATTCTTCGCGAAAGGGCTCAGGGATTTCGGGGAGAAAAAGACTGAGAAACAGGATCTGTCTGAAAATAATACGGAGAATTGAGAGGATATCGTTATGAAAAGAGTTAAATGGCTTATGATTCTGATGTTTGGAGCCTTGATGTTGTCGGGCTGTGTTCCCCTTGTTGTAGGCGGCGCGGCGGTCAGCGGGGGATCGGGGGCATATTTCTATATAAATGGTGAATTAAAAACCGATTACCACTATTCATTTGACAAGGCATGGAGCGCCTGTGAAAAGACCGTGGCTTATATGAACGCGACTGATGTAATGCCTGTAAAAGAAATAAGCAAAGGAACAATAAATGCCGTTATAGATGGCGAGAAAGTTCATTTCGTTGTCGAATATAAAGCAAAGAATCTGACTGCGGTAGCCATCAGAGTCGGCATGCTCGGAAACAAATCAGCGTCGCAACGCCTGCATGACAAGGTGGTTTATTTCCTGCTTAAATAGTGTCCATCCAGAAATGAGGATTTTTGTTCAAGATCAACGCATGCGAAAAAAGTAACCAC
The DNA here is from genome assembly GCA_019313735.1 of Deltaproteobacteria bacterium. Taxonomy (GTDB): domain Bacteria; phylum Desulfobacterota; class Syntrophia; order Syntrophales; family UBA2210; genus UBA2210. Next base: position 9,179 of record JAFDAR010000026.1, read on the forward strand.
AGATATATGGTTGATATTCCGAGGATTATTTTTTGAGCATAACGCAGATATTGGGCAAAAAGATCATTTATGGATGGGCGCTAAATAAATAACCGGGAACGGGAAGGTATAGACAAACAAAGTTTGTCCATACCCTGAGACCTTTGCAGAATGTTCAATTTTGCTCAAGTTCAAGGAAGGCGAGAATTTTAACCACAGGAATATATTGGATATTTCGAGGATTAAAATTTGAGACTGACGCAGAAATTAGGCAAAAGGGGACGTTATGCAAGGGTCTCACCCTTAAGGCCTGATCACTGACACCCATTCCAAAAATTGAACCCATATCCATGCTAAAAAAATTGTTTCTCGGAATTATTATAGGCGGTTTCTTTGTGTACCTCTCTTTCAGGGGTATTGACCTGAAAGGGATAACCTCAGGGCTAAAAAACGCGAACCTTTTCTTTGTCATTCCATTCCTGTGCCTTATGGTCCTCATGCAGATGCTCAGATCATACAGGTGGGGTATCATCATGAAACCCATCAGGAAGATTGACCAATTTTCACTCTTTT
>JAFDAR010000308.1 GCA_019313735.1 Deltaproteobacteria bacterium
TTTGTGTCGACTCCATGCTTCGCGCACATCACAAGGAGGGAGATATTCGCCAGCGTATGATCAATCCTCCCTCCGAGAGCGCCGAATACGCGTATCTGGTCCGGATTCATCTTGAACGCGCGCTCAAGCGCGAGCTGCGTGTCGGTCTCGTTCTTGTCTCCGGGATATCTGATGATCCTGCTCCCCTTTGCCTCGAAATATCTCAGGGTGTCTTCATCGATAGAATCCATGTCGCCCACAATCAGGTCGGGCGTTATATCAGATGCCTTCAATCTCTGCGCCGCGCCATCTGCGCAGATAATCACCGGGTCGCCGGCGCGCCCGATCTCCTCCACGAGAAACCCGGCATCATCCATGACACCGCCCGATATGACAAAGATTATCTTATTCATGCAGTTCGCTCCCCTCCCTGCGCTGGCATTACCCAGATCCGGTTCAAAGGGTATCATCTCAGCCCGGGATCATTATGCCCCGAGCACCCCTGAATCTTCTAACTAACTTGTCATTCTATTCCAAACTTCACCTATAATCAAGAAAAGATCGTAACTGCTATCAGGGGCCCCCATACAGGCCCCTTCCCCGCAATCCCCGATCACGATCGGGGTTTGGAGACTAGGAGGCTGTCCGAGAATAACAATTTTTTCCAAAATCAAGGCTTGCGAAAAAAATGACCGCAGGTGCCCCGCAGGAAATGCCCTTGGGGTGCATATAGTTGATATTCCGAGGATAATTTTTTGAGCATAACGCAGAGTTTGGGGAAAAGGGCATTCTCGGGCAGTCTCCTAAATAAGGATCAGCCTCTGTTCATTTGAAGAAATCGTAGACCTTGCTTATAATGTTCTTCTTCTGTCTGGGCTTCTCCATCGTTTCGGGAGGCGCGGCGGTCGGCTGTGCTGCGACGTGTTCACCCGGATCGGTGTTCGTCCGGGGGGACCCGGCAGCGCGACGTTCGTGGTCTCCAGACCGTGCCTGTCGAGGTCTTCTTCTCCTCCGGGGCGACCTGCTGATGGCTGGTTTCGTTTCCTCTTCGGCGCCCTCACCTGCCATCTCAGGGGCAACTTCTTCTCTCTTTACCTTCTTGACATGAAATTCGCCCCACAGCAGATCGGAGTCTCCTGAGATGGTCACGGAAACACCATGAAGTGCCTCCAGTTTACTTAACCGACTTCTCTTCTGGTTGAGAAGATACGCGGTCACCTCCGGCGGAAGAGTAACGGCAATCTCCGAAGACTGCTCTTTTGCCGCCTCAGCTTTAATCCTCCGGAGCGCGCTGAGTGCCAGATATTCCACGGACGGCCTGACACCATTTCCCCTGCAATAGGGACATATTGAATAACTGATCTCCTGTATCGTGGACTGTTTCTTCTGTCGGGACAGTTCCAGCATGCCGAATCTGGATATCTTTGCCAGTTGTATCCTGGACCTGTCCACCTTTAGCGCGTCCCGGAAGGCCTTCTCCACCTGACCAATGTGATTCTTGTCCATCATGTCGATAAAATCGACCACGATGAGTCCTCCAAGGTCCCTCAGGCGTAGTTGTCTCGCTATCTCTCCAGCCGCTTCCATGTTCGTTTTGTATGCGGTTTCTTCCGCGTCATGCTTCTTCAAACGGCCTGAGTTCACGTCTATGGTTATCCCCGCCTCAGTGGAGTCTATCACGATGGAAACACCCGATTTAAGTTTAACGCGCGGCTGATATATCTCGTTTATCTGGTCCTCGATATCATATTGATCGAACAGCGGCACCTCTTCCTTATAAAACTTTATCATCCTTACATTTCTTGGCGAGACAGCCTTGCAGTATGCCCTCATCTTCCGTGCAGTTTCAGAATCATCAACCAGTATCTCATTGATATCCGATGTATAATAATCTCTGAACGCCTTGATGGCAAAATCGGTTTCCTGGTATATCAATCCGAGCATCTGGTAGTCCCGGATAAGCTCCTGTTTTGTTCTGTTCATGCCGGCGGTGCGGACGATAAACCCCATATCCTCTTTCTCAGTTATCTGGCTCACCACCGACTTGAGCTTCTTTCTGTCCGCTTCATTCTCTATCTTGCGGGAGATTCCACTACCCTGCCTGTTGGGCATGAGGACAAGGTACCGGCCGGGAAGCGAGATATGTGTTGTAAGCATCGCACCCTTGGACCCTTTTTCCTCTCTTACGACCTGAACAAGCAACTTCTTCCCTACTGACAATTTCCTGTCCTCACCAAAATATTCCGGCGCTACATCACGCAACGGAAGGAAACCGCTTTTACCGGCGCCATAATCGACAAAGGCCGCCCGCAGTCCCTGCTGCACATTTTGCACAGTGCCATTGTATATGTTGCCGGTTGTCGGTTCCTTGACCGACATTCTTATATTGTACTCCACCAGGTTGCCGTCTTCAACAACGGCCATCCGGCTTTC
>JAFDAR010000309.1 GCA_019313735.1 Deltaproteobacteria bacterium
GCAAATCGTGATGAATTTTATGAAAGGCCTACAGCACAGGCCTCTTTCCGGGAAGAGTTCCCCGACATGCTGGCCGGGAGAGACTTGAAGGATGGGGGGACATGGCTCGGCATAACAAAGACCGGGCGTATAGCCGCCATCACAAACTTCCGGGACATTCACAACCTGAAAGACGACGCGCCGTCACGAGGGAACCTCGTCAGCGGATTTCTCCGCGGCGGTGAAAATCCAGGAGAATACATTCAAAACATGAGGCGAGTCTCCGACAGGTACAACGGTTTCAACCTGATCCTGGGTGACAGGAGCGGTCTCTTTTATGTTTCGAACGCGGGCGGTGTCTTCCACGAGATATCCTCGGGGGTGCACGGACTCAGCAACCACCTGCTGAACACCCCCTGGCCAAAGGTGGAACAGGGCAAAAAACTGTTAGGCAGCCTGATATCAAAGACCATAAACCCTTCACCGGATGAGATATTCCATATACTCGCTGATACCTCCAGGCCTGACGATGAACACCTTCCGGATACTGGGATAGGGCTTGAATGGGAAAGGCTTCTCTCTCCGATCTTCATACAGAGTGAGATATATGGCACGCGCTCTTCCACCATAATCTTTGTCGACAGGGAGGACAACGTTACATTTATTGAAAGATCATTTATTTCAGGGCCCGACAGGTATAAGACCGCGGAGTTCGGATTCCGGGCACACCCGGGGCTGTTTCAGGGCAGCTTCCTCTCATCTGAGGGGTAAGGAATCCTTACTTAGTGTCCCTCCAGAAATGAGGATTTTTGTTCAAGATCAATGCATGCGACAAAAAATAACCACAGGCATATGGTTGATATTCCGAGGATTATTTTTTGAGCATAACGCAGATACTGGGCAAAAAGACCATTTCTGGATGGACACTACTTACACAAAGGCACAGCATCAAGGGCTTCCCGCGTGATCCTGTCAACCACGTCCTGAAGCCATATCGTGCCGAAAGACAGGGTATTATCATTTAGTGACTGAATGGTCTTTACATATCCCGCCTCCGCGTTTTTCCCAGCATGAAGCGCATCGAGAAACATGTTCCGTTTTTCCAGGGCAGTGGTTTCCTCCAGCCCCTTTGTGAAACATTCTTCAAGCTGTGGCCAGTTATTAAATAATTCCTCTTCCAGATCAAGGGTGAAGCCCCTCTTCTTTCCATTTAAGATATCTCTGCTGATCCTTACAGATTCACCCATATTTTCAGAAAACGCCTTGAAACGTTTCAATCTTTCTCTGAGGGCCATATCCAGTTTTTCAACTGCCCCTTCGCACAGTTCCCGGCCGAACTCATGCGTGTGGAAAGAAGAGGGGCGAACGTGCAGATACCACTGCTTCAGCGCGAGCAGGTTTGCAATATACCATATGTTGTTGCGAACCTTCCTACCCACACCGCGGTAAAGTCCTCGATAAAAATCTTTCTCAACGGAGGCGTCACTTCCTCCTGCCAGAAGCTTTCCTCCTTCGGAACAATCCTTTTTATAGATAGTGCCGGCAGCTATCACGGTGCCGTGCCCGATTCTTACAGGTCCAACCAGGCCGCCCTGGCCACCAAGGAAGATGGGGTTCTGATTCAGCATCACGCCCGTCGGGACATCGCCAATCAGTGACGCGGTTGCCTTGTCCTGATTGGGTGTATAATTGAAATGAATATAGGAACTTCTGCCCAGGGTTACAAAGGGGAATAGAATTGTCTGTTTCAGGCCGACTGTATGCGCCGCTCTGGCCTCCTCTTCAAGGATGCACCCATCTCTCACATGCGCGCCGTACGCCATCTCCACGCCGTCCAGAAAAACCGATTCCTTGAAAAATCCCCCGTTCAGCTTCACCCCCCGGCCGAGCTGGCAGTCAACCACGGTAACCGGCGCTTCATAACCCAGCTTTGTGTCGGCACAGACAAGCGTCTTATCCCCATAAAGCTTCGTTCCACTGTACAGGACAACCCCTCTGCCGGATATCCTTTCTATCTTGACGTCCTCGCCAATCTCCACTGAACATGGGTTAGGGATCCTGACCCCCTTTTCCATCAGTTTAATGATCTTGTCCGGCAAT